>CAIQPA010000253.1 GCA_903873545.1 uncultured delta proteobacterium | reverse complement strand
CCGCATCGAGGGCTTCGAGCGGACCGACGAGCCAGCGCCCGCGATGGAAAACTTCCGCACGCTGCAGGCACAGGTGGAGGCCATCGGCGGCCCGGTCTCACTTGAGGTCTCGACGGCGCCGGGTGTCTTCGCGGCCGACGGTCTCGACGAGGGCTCCCGCCTGCTTCTCCGCCACCTTCCCGTCCTGCAGGCCACCTCCGCACTCGACCTCGGATGCGGCGCCGGTTGGCTTGCCCGCTTCCTGCTGCAGACCGGCAGGGCGGCAAAGGTGGAGGCTGTCGACACCCATTGGATGGCACTCGAAGCGACGCGCGCGACGCTCGCCTCCTTTGGCGCTGCAGCCACTGTGCGGGCCTCCGAAGGGCTCTCCGATGCGACCGGTGGCTACGACCTCGTCGTCTCCAACCCTCCCTTCCATCAGGGCCACACGCAGACGCTCGACCCCACGCTCCGCATGATCGCCGACCTGCCACGCGTCATGCGCTACGTGGGCCGGCTCTATCTGGTCGCCAACCGCTTCTTGCCCTACAACGAGACGCTGGATGCAGCCTTTGAGCGGGTATCGGTGGTCGCTGAGACCGGCAAGTTCAGGCTCTACCGGGCAGAGGCTCCGCGCGCAGTGCCGCCGAAGGTCTTGCCACCGAAGGTCTTGGCACCCAAGGTGGAGGCGCCAAAGGTCGAGGCACGGCGTGACAGGGCGCGCAAGCGGTAGCGGTCACAGCGGCGAAGCAGGGGAGGGCAGCATGGAGTGGGTCATCGGATGTGTCGTCGGAATCGGGCTTGCTGCCGCAGCTGGCTTTCGCCTCTTCGTGCCGCTGCTCGGCCTAAGCCTCGCCTACACCCTCGACTGGATGGAGCCATCGGCCGCCTTCCACTGGCTCGACAGCTGGATCGCTGTCACGGCGCTCGGCGTTGCGACCGTCGTGGAGATTGGCGCCTTTTACGTCCCGTGGCTCGACCACCTGCTCGATGTCGCCGTCGCGCCTCTCTCGGTTGTTGCGGGAACGCTGCTCATGGCCTCCTCGATGGGCGACAGCTCCCCGGCGCTGCAGTGGGGGCTCTCGATTGTTGCAGGAGGCGGCGTAGCTGCAGCCGTGCAGGCCGGAACGACGGCAACGCGGGGCGTCTCCGGCGTCACGACGGGCGGACTGGCCAACCCGATCGTCTCCACCTTCGAACTCCTCGCCTCGGTGGCCATGACGGCGCTCGCGCTGGTGGTTCCCGTCTTGGCTCTCGGACTCTTCGCGGTGTTGCTCGTGCTGCTCTACCGCGTCTGGTCCAAGCGGAAGCGCAGCAAGGTAGCGCTCGCTACCTGAGCCGGTGGCAGTTCTCGGAGATGGCTGCCAGCGCCTCGCGCTGGGCCCAGAGTTCGAGCGGTACGAAGGTCTTTCCAGTTGTCAGGTAGCCCACGCTTATCTCGCGCGAAGGGTCGGCCCAGGTCATCATGTTCGAGAAGCCGAGATGGCCAAAGGCCTCGCCAGAGTCAGGTCCGTAGAGGCTCGCAAGATCGCCGCCGAGCATGAAGCCCAGGCCGTACCGGACAGGCAGGAGGAGCGTGTGGTCGAGCTCGAGGTAGGCCGACTCGTTCCGCGCGCGACGGACGGTGCGTGACTCGAAAATCTCGTGCTCGCCGGCGCGCCCACCATCAAGGAGCATCTGGTAGAAGCGGCTCATCTCCTCCGCCGTCGCCACCATGTTTCCCGAGGGGACGACAGAGGTGAGGAAGACCGGGTCGTTGGCGAGATCGGCGATCTTGTCGAACTCGATGCCGAGGGCCCGCTTGAGGATGAGGTCGAAGGGGGGCTTTGGCGCCTCACCCATCATGGAGCTCCGCGCCAGGAGCGGGAGCTGCTCGGCGCGCATGCCATAGGTGAAGTACTCCATGCCAAGCTTGCTGCGGAACTCCTCGTCGAGCACCGTGGCGATCGGCTTCCCCGTGATCCGTTGGATGACCTCACCGAGGATGAAGCCACCCGTGATGGCGTGGTAGGAGAGCCGGCGGCCGTGGCGCGACCGCGGCGCGGCCTCGCAGAGAAGACTGACCACCGCATCCCAGTCGGCGAGGATGTCGGTCTCACGCCCCTTCTGCTTGGCGAAGGGGACGCCGGCGCGATGGGTGAGCACATGGCGAAGGGTGATGGTGTCTTTGCCGTACTTTCCGAACTCCGGGATGTACTCCACGACCCGGTCGTCGATGTGCAGGCTTCCGCGCTCATCGAGCAGATGGATGAGCATCGCGGTTACGGCCTTGGAGGCCGAGAAGACGCAGACAGGAGTCGCGGGATCCATGACCTTCTTGGGGCCGTCGACAGGGTCCGCAGGGTCGGCGCCGGAGGCATGGCCGACCGACCGCTTGATGACCACCTTGCCGTGGCGCCGGAGGCAGAGCGAGATGGCTGGCTGGTAGCCCGTCCGATAGTGGTCGAGCACCTTGTTCCAGATGGCGTCCACGCCCTCCTGGGTCATGCCTGCGTCGCGCGGGTCGCACTCGGCGTCGTGGTCGATGCGGATGAGGTCGGTCAGGTCGTAGGGGATGGTGAGCCGGTGCTCTTTGCCGGCGAAGTGCCCCAAAATGCTTGTGATCATCGTCTCTCTCCTCGCCTTTGTCGCCGCCTCTGCGGCCCCTTCGTGCATCGTCTCGGGGCGGTCAAGGTCTTGGCCCCGCGCCGCTGCCCGAGGCCTCGCCGCCGCTGCAGTATCCAGCCTCCGCGCAGGCCTCGGCCGAACCCTGCGCGCAGCCTCGTTGGGCAAGTTCGCAGCCTCGCGCCGGAGCGGCCATCACGCCGTCGCCGGTTCGCAACAGCTGCGCGGCACGCGCGCAGCCGCGGGGGTCGCCCAGGTCGCAGGCCTTGGCCAACCACTCCACGCCCGTCGCCTTCGGCGCCAGCCCTCCCGCCATGAAGCAGCCATCCGCGCTCCCCAGTTCGCAGGCACGGCGCAGCCGCGGGAGCCCCGCCTCGACCTCTCCCCGCCGCACCTTGCGTTTGCCGAAGCTGAGGCAGGCCTCTGCGCTCCCGGCCTCGCAGGCTGCGGAACGCTCCTTCGAGAGCTGAATCTGCCACCAGAGGAACCCGCCGAAGCCCGCGAAGGGCAGGCAGCCGAGAAAGACGATGAGCAGCGTCGAAACGGTCATCTGCTTCCGGCGGATCAACACCACAGAGGCAGCGATTCCGGCCGCCAGCAGCAGGCCGCCCCATCGCGTGATTTCACCGCCCACGGTGCTCTCGAACAGCGCGCTGTCCAGCCAGCCGATGATGCAGAGGCAGAGCCCCACATTCGTCGCAATCGCCGCAGCCAAACGCATCATTCTCTCCCTTCACGCGGAACCGAGCGCCAACCCGTGACGACCATCAGACGCGGCACAGGCTACGCTATGGACAACCCTTTGTCACAACTCTAGAAGCGAGGCCGCTAGAGGAGCTTGGAATGGCTGGTCGAACCAAACATCGCGTCTCTCTTCGCGTCGTCGAAGCCAACCAGTCGGCAGACGCCGGCTGGTTCTCCATGGAGTTTCTCCACGCCAACCCCGACCGGCGTGGCGCACTCATGGCCTACCTCCGCGAGCAGTTCCCCGACCGCAACGCAGTTTCGGAGAACATGGACGGTGTCTTTATCGTCGTCGATCCTCTCTTCCCCGACGGTTCGGTGCGGCGCGAGTATCGGGTCTCGTGAAGAACAAGCGCGCGCTGCTGACCGTCTTCGTCGCCGTTCTTCTTGATCTCGTTGGGTTTGGCATCCTCATCCCGGTGCAGCCCTTCCTCGCCGAGTCGCTCGACGCGTCGCCGGCCATCATCACGCTCGTAGGTGCGACCTACAGCGCGATGCAGTTCATCTTTGCGCCGCTCTGGGGCCGCCTCTCCGACCGCATTGGCCGCCGCCCGGTGATGATCAGTTCGATCGCCTTTGGCGTCTGCGGCTACCTGCTGCTCGGCTTCGCCGACTCCATTCCGATGCTCTTTGCGGGTCGTGCGCTTGCCGGCTTCGGCAACGCCAACCTCGCGGTCGCGCAGGCCGTCGTCTCCGATGTCACCACCGCGGAGAACCGCGCCAAGGGCATGGGCATGCTCGGCGCGGCGTTCGGCCTAGGCTTCATTATCGGCCCCATCATCGGAGGCTTCGCAAGTCGCTGGGGCCTGCATGCCCCTGCGCTGGTCGCCGGCGCGCTCGGTGCCTTCAACTGGTTGCTCGCGCTCGCCTGGCTGCAGGAGACCCATCCGCCCGAGAAGCGCACACAACCGGCCGAGGTCCGCCGTGCGCCCTGGGACGAGGCCATCCGCGTGCCAGGCGTCGGTCGCATGCTCGCCATCGGCTTCCTCCTGACCACCGGCTTTGCACTCTTCGAGCAGGTGCTCTCGCTGTTTGTCGCCGAGGTCTGGGCCAAGGGCGGCGCCGAGGCCGTCCCCGGCGAGATGCCCATGGCTGTCCGCCTCACCGTCTACTTTCTCATGACCATTGGCCTCACCGGTGCCATCGTGCAGGGCGGGCTGATTGGACGCATCGGCAAGCGCTTCGCAGCGCGCTCGATTGCCGCCGTTGGCATGGCGCTGATGGCGCTCGGCGTCCTCGGCATTCCGCTCGTGCAGGGACTTCCCTTCGCCGCCCTCATCGGCGTCGGCTTTGTGCTGGCACTGGGCTCGGGCCTCACCAATCCTACGCTCATGGGCATGCTCTCCAACCTCGCGCCGGCCCACAAGCGGGGCAGCATCTTGGGTGTGGGCCAGGCCGCCAATTCGCTCGGCCGCGTCGTGGGTCCCGCTATCGCCGGATCGCTCTTCGAGTACTCTTCGGGACTCCCGTTTTTCATCGGCGCGGCACTCGTTGCCCTCTGCCTCGTCATCCTGCTCGCCCGCCCTGCTGACGCACCCGAACAACTCTCCTGAGCCCTTCGGCTTGCGCATCTGACGACGTGCCTACGATGGGCGTCCTACCCTCCCTTCATTGGAGCGCGCCGTGAAGCCGCAACGCCAGGCAGCATCCCCCTCCGTCCCCGCCTTCTCCTACTTCCTCAACGAGGAGGGGGCGCCGGTGACGGTCGCCTCGGGCGTGATGGCCCACTACGTCGCCTACCGCCGCGCGGCAGCAGCGACCTCCGAGGAGCCGCAGTCGCTCGAGGCCTGGCTTGGCATCGAGCCGCTCCAGTCGCTCCGGAAGCCCGAGTAGCAGCTACTCGAGTGGCGTGCAGGTCGGGGTGATGGAGTCGATGAGATCGCCGCCCTTGATCTCCGCGCCGGTGACAATCGAGCCTGGCGGGCAGTTCACAGCGTAACGGTTGCCGGTCGAGCCGCCGATGCGGGGCAGCCCCACCTGCTTGTTGCTGAGGCGCGGCTTGTCGCCTGCGCTGTCGAGCATT
>CAIQPA010000252.1 GCA_903873545.1 uncultured delta proteobacterium | reverse complement strand
TCATCCAAAACCGCTCCGAGGCCTCCATCCTCGGCGAGGTCGCCGCCCTCCGCGACGGCCTGCCCGGCTTCACCGGTGTCGTCTCCGACCTCGGCGGCCCCACCGCCAACATGTACCGCATCGCCTGCAAGTCGCGCGACATCGAGGCAGCCTGCCGCAAGCCCTCCTGCGTCTATCCGCAGGTCTGCGAGAACCTCGTCACCGACCACTCCGCCCTCATCGAACTCTACCGCAAGGCGCGCGCCATCCCCGGCATCAAGAAGGTGCTCATCGCCTCGGGCGTCCGCTACGACCTGGCCGTCAAAGACCCGCGCTATGTGAAGGAGCTCGTCACCCACCATGTGGGCGGCTACCTCAAGATCGCGCCGGAGCACCTGGCAGAGGGGCCGCTGTCGAAGATGATGAAGCCCGGCATGGGCTCCTACTACGAGTTCAAAAGGCTCTTCGAGAAGTACTCCGCCGAGGCTGGTAAGAAGCAGTATCTGATCCCCTACTTCATCGCGGCCCACCCCGGCACGACCGAAGAAGACATGCTCGAGCTCGCGCTCTGGCTCAAGCGGAACGGCTTCAAGACCGATGCGGTGCAGGCCTTCCTGCCCTCACCCATGGCGACCGCGACGGCCATGTATCACTCGGGCAAGAACCCGCTCAAGACGGTGGCCCGCGACTCCGAGGAGGTGCAGGTGCCCAAGGGGCTCAAGCTCCGCCGCCTGCACAAGGCCGTCCTGCGCTGGCACGACCCGGACAACTGGCCGGTGCTCCGCGAGGCGCTCGTCCGCATGGGCCGCAGCGACCTCATCGGCTCCGGCGAAGGGCAGCTCGTGCCGCTCCACGACAATGCGCCGTCCACGGCCGCGCCGTCGCCCCGCGGCAAGAAGTTCCGTACCCAGCACACGGGCGTGCAGAACGCGGCACAGCCGCGCAAGAGCGGCCCGCGCAAGTAACCGATTGAGGAGCGACATGGAGAACCAGGAAGCCAAGCCCCCCTTCGCCTCGTTCGAAGAGTTCTACCCCTTCTACCTCGGCGAACATGCCAACGTGGTGAACCGGCGGCTCCACTTCATCGGCACCACGCTGGTCATCTTCCTCGCCATCTCGGCCCTCTTCGTCGGGCCGAAGTTCCTCTGGGCGCTCCCCGTTGCAGGCTACGGCTTTGCCTGGGTAGGCCACTTCATCATCGAGAAGAACCGGCCGGCCACCTTCAAGCATCCGCTCTGGTCGCTCATGGGCGACTTCCGCATGTATGCCGACATCGTTCGTGGCAAGGTCAGCATCCGGTGAGGGCGTGACCCAACCCCTCCAGACCTTTGCGGCGCGCTGGCAGACCCTCCGCGCAGACCGACGCGCGATGCGCTCGCTGGTCACGGGTTGGCTCTGGCTCATCCTCGGCCTTGTCATCGCCAACCGGGCAGGAACCTACGCCACCGCGATGGCCGGCCCGCCCGTCGGCGACCTCGTCCTCGACCACATCCCCACGCTCGACCTCACGACGCTCCATGTGTCGGCCGCCATTGGCTACTGGCTCTGTGTGGTTGCCTGGATCCTCGCGCACC
This sequence comes from uncultured delta proteobacterium, assembly GCA_903873545.1. Classification (GTDB taxonomy): domain Bacteria; phylum Myxococcota_A; class Bradymonadia; order REDH01; family REDH01; genus CAIWGR01. The sequence continues at coordinate 13,114 of CAIQPA010000252.1, read as the reverse complement.
CGCAGGCGCACGCCTTCACGACGCGGGCCTTCGCGATGCTGCTGGTGGTGCGGAGCTTCTTCATCTGCATCACCCACCTCGGTCCGCCGCCCAACCTGCTGAAGGTGGAGGGGCCCTTTGCAGAGCTCATCCTCTTCACGGGCGACCTCTTCTTCTCGGGCCATGTGGGGGCGCCCTTCCTGCTGGCCCTCATCTTCTGGGAGCGGCCGGCGGTGCGGTGGACGGGGCTCGCGGCCGCGGCCTTCTTCGCGCCCGTCGTGCTACTTGCCCATGTGCACTACAGCATCGATGTGTTTGGCGCGCTGCCGATCGTCTGGGCCATCTTCGAAGCCTGCTGCCGGCTCTTCCCCTACGAACGGGCCCAGCTGCTCGCGGCGGACAGCTAGGCGTCGGCCGTAAACTTCTTGAGCCAGCCTTCGCTCCGGAGCCAGAGCTCGGCCGCGAGCGCTGTCTGCTGCGAGACACGCGATGGGCGCTTCTCCCGGCAACTGTCCCAGTAGCGGCCCGACTTACCGACCAGCTCGGGCGAGGTGGCGCAGTAGAGGGAGGTGCGGGCACCCTCACGGTTGGAGATCATGAAGAGCTTGGCGAGGCCGCGGAAGCCCCAGGGGATGGAGCGCCAGATGTCGGAGGCGACAACGCCCGGGTGGAGCGACGAGACCACAATGCCGCGCGCCGCGACCCGCGTGGCCAGCTCGGCGGCGAAGAGGACATTGGCGAGTTTGGAGACGCCATACTCCTCCAGACCGGTGACCGAGGCAGTGCTCTCAAAGAGCTTGGCGAAGTCGATGCCGCGGGCCCGGTAGTGGGCGCGGCTGGCAAGGATGACGATGCGTCCGCCGTCGGCGATGCGGTCGAGCAGCCCCATTGTGAAGGCGAAGGTGCCCATGTGGTTGGTACCGAAGGCCAGTTCGAAGCCGTCCGCGGTGGCGCCGCGCGTGCCGGCGAGGCCGGCGTTGTTGATGAGGATATCGATGGTCGGACCTGCGGCGAGCGCTGCCGCAGAGGCACGCGTGGCCCGCAGCGAGCCGAGGTCGAGTTCGTGGAAGCGGAGGTCGGCCGACGGCACCTCCTCGCGAATCTCCGCCATGGCGGCCTCCGCCTTGTCGCGTGAGCGGCAGGCCAGGACGACCGTTGCGCCTGCGCGTGCGAGTTCGAGGGCGGTGACCTTACCGATGCCCGTGTTGGCGCCGGTCACGACGGCCCGCTTGCCGGCAAGCGAGAGCGAGGGAGGGAGGAGCGGTTCGGCAGTTGCCATGATTCGTGTCCGGAGCGTGAGAGGCAGGGGAGCGAGTCGACCTTTCGCGGGGTTGCTGCCCGTCGCGGTCAGGCGAAGGAGCAGGCCGTGTCGAAGTCGAGGCGGGGGCCGCGGGGCCGAAGGGTCTCGGTGGCGCCGTAGCCGAGGTTGATGCACATGATGGTCTTGGCGCTGCCGTCTGCGAAGAAGGCGGCATCCACCTTGGTGGTGTCGAGCCCCGTCATGGGGCCCACATCGAGGCCGAGCCCACGGGCCACGATCATGAGGTAGCCGGCCTGGAGTGAGGCGTTGACGATGCCGATGTGCTCCCGGGCCGGCACAGGCAGGCCGCCAACGTGAGCGGCCGCCACGGGCCACTGGGGCAGCAGCGTGGTGAGGTGGGTATGAAAGGCGGTGTCGAAGGCGACGATGGCGGTCACCGGCGCCTGGCGGGTCTGGTCTACATTGCTCGGCTGAAGTGCCGGCACGAGCCGATCCTTGGCCTCGGGCGAGGTCACGAAGATGAGCCGGAGCGGCTGGCTGTTGAAGGCCGTCGGGGCCATGCGGAGGGTCTCGTAGAGACGAACCAGCAGGGCCTGCTCGACGGGCCGGTCGGTCCACGCGTGGAGGGTGCGGCCTTGCAGAAAGAGCTGGTCGAGGGCGGGGGCGAGAGCGTCAGACAAGGAGGACTCCACGACGGGTGCGCGGTGGGCGCGAGGGCCCGCCTGTATGCGCACCGGAGCCGGCGAAAGCAAGGTAACGGGCGCGAAGAAGAGCACCGTCGCGACGGCGACACGCAAACATTTTGACACTGTGCGAAAGGCGCCTAATTCTCGCCCCGCCCAGAACGAATTGGTTGTGGGGGACCTGAAGGTTGGATGCGCTCCATGGAGTCGCTCCTGCTGACGGCAATTTTCTTAAGTTTCGCCCGTCAGCCCGCCTGCGGGAAGTTACTGCACGCGCGGGGCGCGGCGGAGGGCTAGGCCCCTCGGGTTTCTGGCAGACCTCCGCCCCCGCATTCGCACTCACATTTTGGGAGGACCTATCAACGCCTGGAGCTACAAGCCACGTCGTCACCTGCACTTTGACCCGCGCCCGGAGCCGGCCACGGTAGAAGCCTATGTGCGGCAACCCGAAGCGGTTGCCCGCCATGCCTTCTGGCCCATGATTCGGTTCGAGGCTGTCACCACACGCTACCGGCCGGTGCGCGAAGGGGACGAGCCCTCGCGGCGGGAGCGGGTGCGCGAGAAGAAGCAGCGGACGCTGCTCAAGAGTGCCCACCTCGATGGCGCCATCCTCTCCTACTACGCCGCGCAGCTGTCGGCGCGATACGAGTCGTTGCTGCGGGTGAGCGGTCTTCACGAGCAGGTGCTCGCCTATCGCCCGGGCGTGGGCATGGCCTTCGAGCAGGCGGTGGCGGTCTTTCGCGACATCGCCGCGCGACCCTCCTGCCGCGTCCATACCTTCGACGTCTCGGGCTTCTTCGACAACCTGCAGCACAGCCTGCTCAAGCGTCGCTGGGCCCAGCTCCTCGGCCTGCCCACGCTGCCGCCCGACCACTACCGGGTCTTTCGCGCCGTCACCCGCTTTGCCTACGTCGAAGAATCGGTGCTGCGGGAGCTCCGAAGCAGCGGTCTGCTGCGGAGCGGAGAGGCGGAGCGACGCCACCGCGTCTGCGAGCCCGACGAGTTCCGCCTTCAGCTACGCGATACGGGATTTGTGAAGGTCAACGACCGCCCCTTCGGCATCGCGCAGGGGTCGCCCATCTCGGCGCTGCTCTCCAACCTCTACATGCTCGACTTCGACCTCCGCATGAGCCGGTTCGCGGCCGAGCGGGGCGGGCTCTACCGCCGGTATGCAGACGACATCCTGCTGGTGGTGCCGCCCGAGTTTTCGGAGCAGGTGACGCCCGCTGTGGAGGCCTGCGCGGCGGCAGAGCAGCTCCGACTGCACCCCGAAAAGCGCGAGCAGCGGGACTTCGCCAGCGGCCAGCTCACACGGCCGCCCATCCAGTATCTCGGGCTGACCTTCGACGGCGAGCAGGTGCTCATCCGCTCCTCATCGATTGCCCGCTACTACCGGCGGATGAAGGCCGCCGTCACCGCCAAGGCCATGCGGGCTGCGGCGGGGAGCGGTGAACTCTGGAGCCGCGCGCTCTGGACCCACTACAGCCATGTGAGCCGCCGCTCCTTCTACGGCTATGCGCGGCGCATCTCCGCGGCGACGGGAGCGCCGGCGCCCCTGCGTCAGCTGCGTCGCCATGTGCGGGTGCTGCAGGCAGAGATTGCCGCGGCGGTAGCCGAACAGGGGCTCACGCAACCGCCGCGGAAGCGGCCGCGCTAGGCGCGGGCGGCGGCAGCGAAGCGGCGCGAGCGGGCGTTGGCGGCCGCAGCGAGTTCCCGCTCACGGGGCGAGGCGAAGTCGCGGTCCCAGGCCAGCACCTTGGGCGTCATGATGGCATGCCAGAGCGGCGGAATCAGCGCGACGACGATGGTGGTCAGGTAGCCCCCAATCATCATCGGGGCGTTGGGAATGGGCCGCAGCTTCTGAAAGGGGACCTCGCCCTCTGCATGGTGGTGGGAGTGGCGGGTGAGGTTGAACATGGACCAGGAGCTGATGCGCCGGTTGGTGTTCCAGGAGTGGCGCGGATGGACCGGCGTGGCCGGGTCGCGGACCATGCCGTAGTGCTCCATGTAGTTCACAATCTCGAGCAGCGCCTTGCCCCAGAGGGCGCAGGCGGTGAAGTAGAGCGCCGCGAGCGGGCCGCCCATGGCGAAGGCGCCGGCGAGCAGCAGCAGGCTCATGGCATGGCCGCGAAGGAAGGCGTTCCGCCAGCTCCAGACGGTCGAACCCATGCGTCGCAGACGGGCGCTCTCGATGTGCCAGGCGCTCACATTTCCGCGCCAGGTGGAGACCACGACATGGGTGTAGACGTCGCGGCCGCGCGGCGCGGTGGCCGGGTCGTCGAGGGTCGAGACGTAGCGGTGATGACCGTAGACATGCTCGATGGAGAAGATGGTGTCGAAGGTGAAGGCGAGCAGCCAGCGGCCCACAAACATCGAGATGCGGTCCCAGGTGCGGTGGGTGAGTTCGTGCGCGGTGATGGTGCCCACCATGCCGATGATGAGGCCGGTGAGGATGAAGCCGGAGATGTGGTGGATGGGGGCCGTGGCCTCGCGGGCAGCGATGAGGTCGAAGCCCAACAGCGGCGAGAGGAAGGCCCCGAAGCCGAGCGGGTCGCCCGTGGAGACGGTCCAGACCGAGGCGAAGGTGAAGAGCGCGAGGAGCGGGAGCGCCAGCCAGAGCTGGAAGGTGAGGATGCCCGGCAAGGTGTACTCGGGCACCGAGGTGTCGTCGCCCGCGACGGCGTCGCCGAGGATGTAGACGGCCGAGACGACGATGAGGCCGACGGTGAGGGCCGCTCCGCCCTTGAGCAGGGCAAAGAGGGCGATGGCGCCGATGAGGTGGAAGAGGAAGAACTTGAGGTAGTGGAGGACGGTGACCGCAAGCGGCGGTTTGGCGGCTGCAGGAAGCGCCGTGTCGGCCGCGGTGGTGAAGCGGTCAAAGCGGATCTGGTCGGCGGTGAGGCTGGCCGCGCGGAGGGTCTGCACGAGGCTATCGACCATGGCTGGCGGCCCGCAGAGGTAGGCCTCGGTGCGAGCGGAGAGCGGCGCGGGGAGGTGGTCTGCGAGCAGGCCGCGGGCACCCGTCCAGTCGCTGCCGTCGGGCTCCGATGAGAGCACCGGGACGATGCGGAAGTCGCCCTGCCATCGGGCAGCGATGCTTCGGAGCTCCTCGAGCGCATAGAGGTCGCGCTGGGCGCGGGCACCGAAGAGCAGCGTGACGGGGCGTCGGTCGCCGGCCTCTGCCGCCGCCTGCAGCATGGCCAGGATGGGGGCGAGGCCGCTGCCGCCCGCGGCGAAGAGCAGCGGTGCGTCGCCGGGCCGGAGCCAGAAGTCGCCGTAGGGGCCCTCCACGGTGAGCGCCCTGCCCTCGACCTCGCCCTCGACGAGCAGCGGTGAGAGCTTGCCGCCTTCGACCCGCCGGACAATGAAGGCGCACTGCCCATCTGCTGCGTCGGCCGTGGCGAACGAGTAGCTCCGCGCCGCGTCGTCGAGGCCGTCGAGCGCGAGCATCGCGAACTGGCCGGGCCGGTAGTCGAGCGGCCTTTCCAGGGCGATGGTAAGGCGGGCAATGTCGTGGGTCAGCAGTTCGCGACGGGTGATGCGGCCGGCGATACGGGCGGTCCGCGGTGCGCCGCTCAAATCCACCTCGATGGCGACATCGGAGGTGGGCGTAGACTGGCAGGCGAGAATGAAGCGCTGCTCCACCTCTGCATCGGAGAAGAGGTAGGCGGTCTCGGTAGCCTCGTGGACGGTGCCTTCGACGAGCCTGCACTTGCAGGTGGCGCAACCGCCCACGCGGCAGCTGTTGGGGAAGGGGATGCCCTCGCGGAGGGCCGCCGCGAGCAGCGTCTCGCCCGGCGCGACCGTGAGGCGCTGCCCATTCACCGATGCGGTATGCGAGGTCGAGCGGGCGGGAGTGGACATGAGCGCCTCGAAGCGGGTGATGGTGAAGATTCTGCCGCGGGAAGGCGAGGAATGCGAGGTCATCTGTTGACAATCGGAGGTCATTTTTTGACAATCTTCGCATGGAATCCCGCGCCGCCATCGCAAACCTGCAGGTGCCCGCCGCCTATGTGCAGGCGCTCGCAGAGCTCATCCGCAGCCTTGGCGCCGACACCAGCGACTGGCTCGCCATGTCGGGGCTGACGATGGCGCGGCTGGAACAGCCCGATGCCTCCGTCTCGCTCCCCCTCTTTGCCCAGCTGGCCTTCGACGCAGTGGGCATCACCCGCGAGCCGGCGCTGGGGCTGCTGCTGGGCGACAGAATGCATGCCGCAAGCCACGGCATCGTCGGCTTCGCAGTGTCGAGCGCCGGGACGCCACGACAGGCCATCGAGCTCCTCGCCCGCTTTGTGCGCCTCCGTTTGCCGCTGCTGTCGGTATCGCAGCAGAGCGTCGACGGCGAGGTGGAGGTGCAGTTCCACGAGGCCCTGCCGCTTGGCCCCATGCGGGGGCCCGTACTCGAGGCGACGCTACTCACCATCACGCGGGTACTCGACTCCATCACGCTAGGAAGCTGCGCCATCACCCAGGTCGCCTTCCCCTTCCCTGCGCCCGACCATGCGCCGCTCACGCGAACCATGTTCGGCTGTGAGGTCATCTTCGATGCGCCCGTGGCTGCGATGCTACTGCCCGAACAACACCTCGACCTCCCGCTCCGACGGGCAGACCCTGCCGCCTTCCGCGAGGCCGCGGCGATCTGCCAGCGGGAGCTCGACCGGATCGGCATCGGAGAGCGGCTGGCCGACCGGGTACAGCGGCTCCTGGCGGAGCGGCAGAACGGCTTCCCCTCGCTGGCTGTGGTGGCCCGCCTGCTGCAACTCACCCCCCGGACGCTCCACCGGCGGCTGGTGGCAGAGGGCAGTTCGTTTCAGACGCTGCTCGATGAGGTTCGGCACCGCCGCGCCTGCGAGCACCTGCGGGCAGGCGGCCTGAGCATCGAAGAGCTCGCCTACGCGCTCGGCTATGCCGATCCCGCAAACTTCAGACGGGCCTTCAAGCGGTGGGAAGGGGTTGCGCCGAGCCTCTATCGAGACCGCCTGCTGCGCTAGCGCGCAATCGAGAAGCGGCTCCGGCTGGCCGGCATGTGGCGCAGGATTGTGCCGTCGGTGACCTGCAGCCGGTGACCGCGCCAGACAACATGGTGCACCACGAGGCCGCGGAACCAGCAGACGAAGACGATGAGCTCGCGGAGCGGCACAAGGGGCCAGGCGAGCAGCGAGGGCATCTCTCCGCGAAGGGTCCGCAGGGAGACAAGGTCGGTGAGCAGCCGCACGCTCCAGACCACTGCGAGGAGCGTGAGCGCAGGGCCAGAGGGCGAGATCGCGACGGCGGCGAGCGCGATGACGACCGGGGTCAGGAGCCCCTGCGCCAGGTAGATGGGAAGCCCGACCGCAAAGCGCTGCATCGTCCCCCACCTGCCGAACCGGTCGTAGAAGGCCGAAACCGAGCGGGTGCGGCTCACCTGCACGACGACCAGCGAAGAGATGGAGACGCGGAGTCCGAGTTCGTCGCGCAGGCGCCGGCCAAAGACATAATCCTCTGCAAGCACCTCGGCGAAGCTACGCCAACCACCCAGCGCCTGCAGGGTGGCGCTGCGCATGGCCATCGACTTGCCCACGACGATGTCCTGACCCGACAGGAGCTTGGCTGCGACCACGCCACCGCCGATGCCGCTGCCAAGGTGCAACACATCGAGCCAGGCGCCGAGCGTCTCGGCGCCCTCGCCACAGACGGGGTGGGTGCAGAGGCCGACGGTGGGGTCGGAGAGGTGGGCCGCGAGGTCGTCGAGGTAGCCTGCGGGCAGCCGCACATTGGCGTCAGAGACAACGAAAATCTCGCCCTTGGCGACGGCCGTCATGCCGATGAGCTGGGCCACCTTGGGGTTGATGGCGGCACCGGGGTTGGTGAGAACGAGCCGGACCCGGTCGGGGTGAAGCGCCTGCACGCGCTGCGCGATGGGGTAGGCAGCGTCACGCTCCGAGGCGACGCCAAGGACGAGTTCGTCCGTCGGTCCGAGGGCGGCGACGGCCACTTCGAGGAGAAGTTCGGTGTCGTCGTCGAAGCCGGCGAGCGGCCGAAGGATGGAGACCGCAGGTCGCGAGCTCGAAACAGGGGGCGCGGTCCGCTTCCGCCATGCGAGGAGCATCACGATCTGGCAGCCCAGGAGGAATGCGCCCGAGGCGGCGAAGAGTGCGAGCAGCGCTTGGAGTCCGTCTGCAATGGGCGACGAGGAAGAGAGGTGCACAAGCGCGAGCAAACCGACGAGTGACATCATGACTCCGAGCGGGGAGGAGGCGCTCCGCTAGCAGCAGGCGACCGGCATCTGCGCCGGAACCGCGGGGTCCTCCGCCGTATGGCAACCTCGCTGCGCTGCAGTCACGCGGCTGTCAGCGAACGACGGGGGCGCCGCCGAAAGTTCACAGAGTTTGTCACCGAGCCCGTCACAAGGACTGTCACAGAGGCTCGGATCGTCTCGCGCGGCGCGTCCGCTTCGGATAGGAGCAGCTCTCCCCGACCGAGGAGAGACCATGCGCCGCGCCGCGCTCCTGCTAGCAGCCTTGAGCTATGTGACCGTAGGTGTGCTGCACTTCACCAGTGCGGCAACCTTCGTGGCGATCATGCCTCCCTACATCCCGCTCTGGCTCCATCTGCCCGCTGTTTATCTGAGTGGCGCAGCGGAGATTGCCGGCGGTGCAGGCCTGCTCGTCCCCCGGTTCCGTCGGGCGGCTGGCTGGGGAATTCTGATGCTGCTGGTTGCGGTCTTCCCAGCCAACATCCATATGGCGGTGAACAAGGTCGGCCTGCCCGGCATGCCCGTCAACGAGGCGCTGCTCTGGGCGAGACTCCCGCTGCAGTTCGTGATGGCAGCATGGGTCTGGTGGGTAGCACTGCGTGATGCAACTCCGGCAGAGCGAGGAGAAGATGCAGGAATCTAGGATTGGATTGCAGCGGGCGGGTGCGACGCTCTCGCTCGCATTGTTCTGCGTCGGGCTGGCCGCCTGCGGAAGCGACACCAGCGCGGCGGTCGCAGAGAGCGCGACAGACAGCTCCGTCGACGCGACGCCATCCGATGCGTCTGGCAGCGGCGATGATGGGGCGACGGATACCGATGCATCCGATCTCGATACCGAAACCGACGGTTCCGGGAGCGGGGACGTGGCGGCTGATACCGCCGTCGAAGACACCACCGACACAACCGTCGAAGACACCTCCGACACAACCGTCGAAGACACCTCCGACACAACCGTCGAAGACACCTCCGACATTGCGGTGGAGGACACCACAGACACAACCGTCGAAGACACCTCCGACACAACCGTCGAAGACACCACGGTAGACACGACGCCTCCGCCCTTCCCCGCCTGCCCGAGATACAGTGCGGGGGTCAGCGCCGGCTTCGTCACAAACCTCAGCATCCGCGAAGCAAGCGGGGTGGCTGCCAGCCGGCGATATGGGAACGTGCTCTGGGTGCACAATGACTCAGGCGACACCAATCGGGTCTTTGCCATTGCCACAAACGGCGCGCCGTTCGCCACATACCTCCTGGGGGGGGCCGAGGCAGACGACTGGGAAGACATCGCGGTGGGACCTGGCCCGGTGGCGGACACCAGCTACGTCTATGTGGGAGACATCGGGGATAACGGGGCCAACCGCAACAGCATCGAGGTCTATCGGTTCCCGGAACCGGAGGTGACGACCTCCCTCCTCAACATCACGCTCACCAACGTAGACAGGCTCGAGTTCCGCTACCCCGACAGCCGCGGTGAGAACGCGGAGACGCTCCTGGTGGACCCCACAAACGGCGACATCTACGTGGTAAGCAAGGACGGTTCAGGCGAGGCGCGCGTCTATCGGGCGAGCCCGCCCTTCGTGCCACTCGACCGCGTGACGATGACACTGGTCACCACCCTGCAGTTTGGCACGGCTCCCCTCATCGGTGACACCTCCACGACCGCGGGCGACTTCTCGCCGAGCGGCGACCTCTTTGCCATCCGCACCTACGACACCGCCTATGCATGGCGCCGTCCTGCGGGCACCACCGTGGATGCTGCGTTGGCGACCGCACCCTGCCCGCTGCCCGTGCGTTCCGAAGGCCAAGGCGAAGCCTTCGGCTTCAACCGAGACGGTACAGGCTACTTCACGCTCGGCGAGGGCTCGCTGGTGCAGCTCAGCAGCTATGCCGCCCGCTGAGCTGCGCTACTTCTCCAGCGGGCAGGTGCTGACTCCGAGCAGGCTGTAGAGCAGGCAGCTGCCCGTGACGCCGGTTGCCAGCGGGATGATGCCGAGAAGGCCCCACATGGTCTTCGGGCCAACGAAGACGAGAGAGATGGCCACCAGGCCAATCACGATGCGAAGGGTGCGGTCCCAGCCTGCTTCATTGATCTTCATCTGACACTCCATCGAGAGCGGTCCTCCGAGCGGCAGAACGCCTTCGGTAGGTGGTCAGAATGTAGAAAGTTCGGGCGTTGGAGATAGGCCCGAAACGGGTTGCGAGAGCGCTCAAAACGGGGCGCAATCTTGCACAGTGAGGCGCCTACGGCAGGCGCGGTTGCGCCCGAGTCGGTGCGATGCGTTGGCTGCCATAGATGCCCTTCTGGCCCGAGAGCAGCGCAGCCGCGGCGATGGCCAGCGCCGCGCCCGGCAGCACCGAGAAACCAAACAGTTCGACTGCCATCACCAGCAGCGCGAGCGGCGTGTGGGCGGCCGCGGCGAAGAGCGCTACCATGCCGACCGCAGCAGTCGCCAGCGGCGGCAACCCCAACAGTGGTGCAGCCGCGCGGCCTGCCAGCGCCCCGATGACGAAGAGGGGCGTGACCTCGCCGCCGATGAAACCCACGCCCACCGTGACCGCGGTGAAGAGCAGTTTGAGCGCAAAAGCCTCGGGCCCATACGCGCCTGCACCGAAAGCCTCCGTGAGCAGCGGAAGACCAAGGCCGAGGGACTCGCGCGAGCCGACTGCAAGGGTGAGCAACAGCAGCAGCGCGCCACCCGCGGCGAGGCGCATGGGAAGCCGTGGAAGATGCCGCTCCGACGCGGCCTTGATGCCGTGCGCGAGCCAGACGAAGCTGCGGGCGAGGAGCCCCATGCCGGCGCCGAGCAGGGCCCACGCCGCGAGCGCTTGGGGCGTCACGGGCGACGCCTCGATGACCGGAAATGGGAAGTGGCCAACGCCGAGCCAGCGCACCGTCGCATCGCCCGCCAGCGCAGCCAAGAGCGCGACCGGCAGCGCCTCCCAGGAGAGCCTGCGGCGGACCACAAACTCGGCGGCAAAAACGGCGCCCGCGAAGGGTGTGCCGAAGACCGCGCCGAAGCCGCCGCCTACCCCCGCGAAGAGCATGAGCCTGCGGAGCTCCGGCGACGCTGTCACGCGGCGGGCGAGTCCGTCCGCGAAGCCAGCGCCCATCTGCAGGGCGGTGCCCTCGCGGCCCGCGCTGCCGCCAACGAGGTGGGTAAGGAGGGTGCCCAGAAGGACCATGGGGGCGAGGCGGCCAGGGAGCGGGTTACCGCCATCGGCCAGCGCGTCGATGATGCGGTTGGTGCCCCCACCGGCCGTCGCGCCCCAGCGCTCGTAGGCGGCACCCAAAAGGAGGCCGCCGACGGGGAGCAGCCAGACGAGCCAGAGGTGGCCTTCGCGGAGGTTGGTGACCGCTTGTAGCGCCACCAGAAAGAGGGCTGCGCCGAGGCCGCAGAGCAGGCCGATGAGGAGGCTAAGCGGCAGTGCCTTGCGCCAGAGGAGGAATCGGTTCGGCGCGGGGGCGGAGGGCATGAACAGGGCTCCGCAGGCTCAGACGGAGGGGAGTTCGCGCTCGAGATGGGCAGCGGTCGTATCGTTTAGCACGGCGCGGAACATGGGAACCTCGTGAGGGAGGCGCGCGTTGATGCGCTGCCCTGAAATGTGCGTCAAGGGAGACTGCGGCATTGCGGAAGCTGCACCGCCTAGGCCGCCCCGAGCGGGCGGGCGGGGTTGCCGACCACGGTGACACCGGCGGGAACGCTCTTGGTCACCACCGCACCCATGCCAACCACTGCGCCCCTGCCGATCACCATGGGCCTACCGGGTTGGGACTGTTTGATGACGGCGCCTGAGCCGATGTAGGCGTGGTCCTCGATGACGACGCCGCCGTTGCACTTCACGCCGGGCGCGAAGGTGACGAAGTCGCCAATCACACAATCGTGCGCGACGTAGCTGTGATAGTTCAGGTGAAACTGGCGGCCGATCGTGACGTTTGCGCTGACGAAGGCGAACGGGGCGACCACCGCGCCCTCGCCCATCGTGGCCGTGTCGAAGAGCAGCGCATTGCCGGCCAGGACCGTGAAAGGGGCGGCGCCCAACGCCTCGAGCCGGAGCGTCTCCCGCTCCCTCGCCTCCGAGTTCGCGATGGCGACGACAAAGGCGCGGGACCCTTCCAGCGCAGCGAAGGCTGCGACGGAGAGCACCTCGACGCCATGGATCTGCTGACCGGCTTTGGCATCGTCGACAAAGCAGATGGCGGACGAGGCCCGTGCCGGGTCTCTCGCGAGCTGGTCTCGGAGCATGGCGAGGACCTCGCGGCCGAAACCGCCCGCGCCAACGATGGCAATGTGTCGCATGCTCGCCTCCATCCCTTCACCCGTGCGGAGGCGAAGGTAGTCCCGTTGCGGGAGCAAGGTCAAACGGCCAGCGCGAGGATCAGGCCTTCTTGAGGAACTGGGTCTTGAGGACGATGGTGATGCCGTTGACGCGGCCCTCGACCATGCCGGCCTCGTCGGTGAGGTGGATGCCTTTGACGAGGGTTCCCCGCTTGGCGGTGAACCCGGCGCCCTTCACCTCGAGGTCCTTGATGAGCGTGACTGCGTCGCCTTCGACGAGCGGGCTGCCATTGCTGTCGCGGACCACCAGCGCATCGTCACCGGCAGCGGCATGTGCGAGGCCTGCTGCGGCCCAGGCAGCGAGCGCCTCTTCGAGCCAGACCTGCTCAAGCAGCTCGGTGGCCCAAGCCTCACCGCCGTAGCGCGAGAGCATGCGCCACGAGAGCGCCTGGGTGACCTCATCGGTGCTCCAGATGGTGTCGCGGAGGAAGGCTGCGGCGGCGGCGTCACGCAACGAGCCTCCTTCGAGGTGGCTCCTGCAGGCACCACACAGCGTCACCTCGTCAGCGGGTGTCCGACGGGGCTCGAGGGTGACCTGCACAAGGTCGGCGGTTGAGGCACAGAGTAGACAGGTCATGGGGCCTCGTAGATTGGGGAGTGAGGCAGGCCCCTACCTGCT
>CAIQPA010000251.1 GCA_903873545.1 uncultured delta proteobacterium | reverse complement strand
CAAGACGGGGACCACCAACGACGCCCGCGATGCCTGGTTCATCGGCTTCACCAGCGACCTTGTAATGGGTGTCTGGCTCGGCCGTGACGACAACGGCCCGCTGGGTCGCGGCGCGACAGGCGGTGGCAGCGCCGTCCCGATCTGGACCGAGGCGATGCGGGCAGCCATTGAGCAGCGCCGGCCGCCAGCCTTCGCAGCAGCCCCGGAAGGCATTGTCTCGGCCGTTGTCGATACAGCGACGGGCATGCTGGTGAGTGCGGAGACGAAGAAGTCGCGCACCGAGTACTTTCTTGCCGGCACCGAGCCGACAGCGGCCGGCTCCACTGCGGGCGACCCATCGGTCAACGACCTCATCCTGCAGGGTGGCGCCGTACAGGGCAGCGGCGAGCAGGGCGCACCCGACGACGGCTTCTAGGCAGGCCGACGAGGGTAGGGGCGGGCTGTTCGTTCAGCCCTGCACTCTCTGCAGGCTGCAACCACTCTGTCACCCCTCCGAGAGCCACGAAGGGCGGCCGATGCGGCCTCGCCCTGATGGACCGACAGCAGCGCCGCGCTCGCTGCTGCAGACCTGTCTCCCGCCTGCGATGCAGTGAAGCTCATGCGCCGCAGCGCAGGGCTGGGCGACTGCCTCGCAGAAGGAGGCCCTCCAGACAGCTCGCCCTCGCGGCGAACTCCTACGCGTGTACAGACAGAGGAAGCACCGACGGCAGCTGAGCCGGAAACGTCAACGTCGGGAGCCAAAAACGGCGAAGGCCCGCAGAGCGGGCCAACGAACGCGCAGGCTGTGAGGCCCGAGCGGCTTAGAAGTCGATGCCGGGCATGAAGACGTTGAGGCCCTGCATCATGCGCACGGAGTCGGCAAGGTAGCGAACATCCTCTTCCTGCGACTGGAGGTCGAAGAGGATGCTGTCGATGAGGCCCGGCACGAGCGAGTCGAGGCGGTTCACTGCCGCGCGGTCAAGGAAGCCTGCGCGGATGATGGCCTGGAACTCGGGGTCGCGGACGACCGACGAGAAGGAGTCACCCGAGGGGCCGTCCGTCGTGATGGCGACGAAGAGCTCCTCGAAGTCGGCCGCGCTGGCGCTGGCCGGGAGGCCATTGAGCAGGGTCGAGATCTCCGTGAGCGAGTCCTTCTCGATCTGGAGCGTGTTCATCTTCGCGAGCATGTCGTAGCCGATGCGGATCTTGTCCGAGGCCCGGTCGGTGGGGTCGAAGCCGGTGGGGATCTTCGTGGCGTACTGGATGCCCAGGTCGCTGGTGTAGGTGAACCACTCGAAACCGGCCGGGAGTTCGCCCGTGGTGTCGCGAGCGACAACGTAGATGGCGGCGCTATCGAGCCAGCGCGAGCTGTAGGTCGACTGGAAGTAGGCCGTGGGGTAGAGCGTGCCGAGCGTCCGCATGTTGAAGTCGCTGCGGCCGTAGATGTCGGCGTAGGGGTTGAGGATCTGCTGGCCGGCAGCGCAGGAGGGGCCAGCACCGCGGATGGCCGGGATGGGCTCGATCGTGACGGTACCGTCCTCGTTACGCGACACGCAGCGGCCCACGTCATCGAAGTTCTCGGTGATGATACCACCCATGAACTTGGTGAGGTCGTCCGAGAAGACGATGTAGGGCGGGATGACGAAGCCCGACTGGTTGGAGTCGGTGTCGGCGCCGACAACCTCGACGTCGCCGCTCATCAGGGCGATCATCGCGGCATACTTGTGCCAGAAGTGCGACATGATCTCGGTGCCGAGGCCGAAGTAGGCGTCGTAGTAACCGATCTGGCCATCCTCGTTCTCCTTGAACTGCGCGAAGCTGTAGCGGGCGCCGTCCGAGAGGGTCACGTTGGTGTAGTCGTCGCCGTAGTAGCCCTTCTGGGCGGCTTCGGAGGTCGAGGGCAGGCGGTAGTCATACTCGTAGGAGAGGTTGACGAGCTGGCCGGTGACGTTGTCCGTCGCGTAGGTACCGGGGCTGGGGATGGTGATGGCCTCAGCAATGAAGTTGATGGCTTCCTGCGCCGCGATCGAGGCCATGAGGCCGCCGTGCTCGGTGTTGTACCACTCGACGCCACGACCCGAGGCCTTGAGGAGCCAGAACTGGTAGGCGTTCAGCGCGGGCGTGAAGAAGCTGCTCATCGAGCCGGCGAAGACCGGGTAGATCGAGATGGCGAAGCCAGGACGCTCGCGACGGAACATCGAGTAGACGTAGCGAGACTCGTACATCTCCTTGAGGTTGACAAAGTTCTCGTACTCGTCGGCGCCGGAGTCGAAGACGCGGCAGTCGCTGGCCGAGCCGTTGTACTCGTCCGAGCAGAAGCCGTAGGGGACCTTGACCTCGCCGGCGCCGAGCTGGTCGGCGAACCGCATGCTGCGGTTGTACATGGGGGTCATTCCCTTGAGGTGCGCAAGGCCGGCCTTGATCTCGGGAGCGTAGGCGAAGGCCACGTTCGAGTTCGGGTCAATCGCGGTGGCGTCGGTGTTGTAGAACATGACGGGCAGGGTGCTGTAGTGCCAGTAGGTCCACTGGTTATCGCGGATCCGGTCGCCCTCGGGGTCGGTGTCGGTCGCGCCAGCAGCGGTGTAGGTGTAGTCGTCCACGTCAAGCATGGTGGTGACCTTGTTGGGCGAGCGGGAGATGACGCTGCTGTCGAACGAGCCGGTAACGGGGTCGAAGCTGGCGCGGACCTTGAGCTTGCTCGGGGCCTCGTTGAAGACCTCAACCATGTTCACGTAGGAGAAGGCGATGGCGGCGTAGTCGTACATGCCGAGGCCCGAGATGTCGGAGTTGGGCTTGCGGGCGTACTCCATCGTCGAGGTGTACTGGTACTCGGTGATGCTGTTGTCGAACTCGGTTCCGTCGGCAAGACGACCCTCGCGGAGCTGCTGAAGCAGCGCGGGGCTCTGGGCCAGACGGTCGGCTTCGCTGCCGCCGCAAGAGGCGGGGGCCACGTCACCGGTGGCGTAGCCGTCAACCTTGAAGGTCTTGTAGCCCGCGTCGTCGCAGTCTTCGTTGAAGGTCTCGTGACGAAGCGCCCAGTACTGCGGGAAGTAGTTCATCGCGTCGGACGAGGCGCGGAACTGGTGGCGCATGCCAACCGTGTGTCCGATTTCGTGCTCGAGCGTCGCGCGGTGCATGATGCCACGGACCCACTGCCAGAGCTCGAGGCGGAGCGCCTCGCTGTCGTTCGCGAGCTCAGGGTGCCGCTCAAGCAGCCCGGCGCGGTACTTGGCAAGCTGGTAGGCAAGGCCCACCATGTCCGAGTCCCAGGCGCCGTCCATGAAGCAGAAGCTCTTCATGCCGAACTGCCGCTGGCGCTCGTTGATGCGGCGGCTAACCGCCTTGAGCGTGCCGAAGTCGATGGGCGACTCGAAGCTCGAGGCCATCGTCTGCTCGTCGTCGGTCAGCTCCTTGCCTGCCTGGCGGGCGATCTCGGCGGCGGGGAAGATCTGCTTGAAGTCGGCGAGCTTGGCACGCTGCTCCACGGACGAGCCGCGGAAGACCTCGAGGGGCTCGCTCTGCATCGCGGTCTTGGCGCGGAAGAACTCAGGCTTCTGCTTGAGGATGGTCTTGACGCGGGGACGGTTCAGCACCTCGAGGTTGGTGCGCTTGGCCCGCTCGAAGTTCTTGAGGTTCTTGTTGATCTCGCCCTTGAGGTAGTTGAAGTACTTGGCCTGCCCCTCGTTCTTGAGGTTGCCGAAGTAGGCATCCGCCGGGAACTGGGCACGGAGGCTCTCGAAGTACTCCTTCGTCGGCTTCGCGAAGCCAACATCCTCAGGCTCGAGCTCGCCGAGCAGGATCTGGAGGAGCTCGTAGACCCGGTTTGCAGACTCGTCGTAGTTCGCGCCGTTCATGTTGGCGTTGCCGCTCACGATCTGGGCGGTGATGGGGTCTGCGGCGCTCGGGCCGTAGCCGCCCCAGGGCAGCGTGGTCTGGTTGTTGACCCAGTTGATGTAGCTGTAGCGAAGGTCGCCCAGGAGCTTCTCCTTGCCAACCTGCTTGCAGATTCCCTTTGCATAGCCCTCGGCCGAGGCCTCAGCAGCGGCCTGCAGAAGGTCGGCGGCAGCGGGGTCCTTGAACTCAGCCTTCCAACCGTCGATCGTGGGCTGGAAGTCGGCGATGTTGTCGAAGCCGGGGTTGAAGCAGAGGTAGAACATGCGACCGACCTGCTCAGGGGTCTTGCCCTGGGCGGCGGCCACCGCACGCGCGAAGACCGCGCTCCACTGCTCCGTTGCACGGAAGGTGTCGTCGATCAGCGGGACCGGCAACTCCGTGTTGAGGTAGTAGGCCAGCGGCTTGGCAGTGCGCTCAGCAATCGGCTTCACAGAGCCATCTTCGTTGCGGTAGTTCTGGAAGATTTTCCAGTTGTTGGCGAGCAGCACCTTCGACGAGTCGCGGCAGCCGTAGAAGCGATCGTAGACGCAGCGCTCGGTCCGGAAGAAGCCGAACTTGAGCATGTCGTACTCGTCGTACTGACGTGCGATGTAATCGTCGGTCGGGTCAATCTTGCGGAACGACGAACGGACCTCGATGGTCTCGGGGCCGCAGTCGGCGCCGTTGTTCGGGTAACCGAAGTCAGTGATGCACTCGATCCAAGGCGAGGCGCTCACGTAGGTGGTCACAACGTCGAAGTAGATGACCTCGCTGTTCTCCGTCGTGCAATCGACAGACTTGCCATCCTTGTCGGAGCACTCGGTCCGGAAGGTGATTTCCTTGCCGGAGTCCTGCGGGGTGACGGCGACTTGGCCCATCATCTCGATGCTCGGGAAGGGGTCAGACTCGGAGGAGATCTGGTTGTTGGTCCAGTCAACCCGGAGGTACTCACGCTCATACCAGGGACGGTCCGAACCGTTCTCCGAGATGGTGTTGGTACGCTCGCCGGTGGCGGCGCTGTAGTCACGCTGCACGTCGAAGTACTGGCTGACGCGGAAGCTCACAATCGGCTGGCCGTACTCGGGCGTGAAGCCCTGAACGCCCTGCTGGCTGGTCGAGATGCCGATGACATCTTCATGGGTCCGGCGACCGATGAGGCTGTCTTCGGTGAACTCGAACTTGAGCTTCTCCATGTTGCCTTCAAGGCCCTGGAACATGGTGTAAGCGGTCGAGTTGGCATCAACCACCGTCTGGCGGAAGTACCACTCGCCCTCGAACATCTTCTTCGCAATCTTGTTGGGCTGCGTCCGGTCGATGTCGCCGGGGACCTCAGCACATCCGGCGAGGTAGGCAACGCCCACAAGCGCCAAGCTCATTGTAGTCATCCGATTTCGACGCGACATGCTCTACTCCTTTCAAGGTGGCGTCAGGCGCCACGCAGACCGTTTGAATTGTTCAGAAACGTTGGCTTAACAGGGTTCTAGTAGGAGGCGCGGACCGACAGTCCCACCGAGGTGTACCGAAGGTTGCCTGACTCAAGATCAAAGAAGGGGAATGGCGTGCTCTTGTGGTCACGCGTCGTGGTCGCATTCCGCGTAGTCATGGAGGCCGACAAACCAAAGACCTCGTTGATCCGATAGGAGGCATTGAAGCCGCCCGACATCGACTGGCCCTGTCGCGTTCCCGCGATGGAGTAGGGCGAGTTGCGCACGCTCTTGTCTGTCAGCGAGGCCACATCGTAGGCGTAGCTGTCGGCGATGCCGAAGCTCATGCCGGTCGAGACGCCAGACTTGCCCCACTTGTAGCGCAGCGAGAAGTCGTTGCTCACGCTGTAGGAGGCGAAGATGCCGGAGTCCAAGAAGACCGCCGTCTCTGCCGTCTTGTAGTTCTTGGTCGTGTCGGTGATGGTGTTGACCAACGACTGCTCCCGCGATTCGGGGGAGGGCTGATAGACGTCGCCGCCGATGTCGTCCGGGTTGTCCACGATGAGCGATGCGTCGCGGTAGAAATTCTTCGCGTAGCCGAGCGAGTAGCTGACGCTGAGATCAGAGTAGGACCAGCTCAGGTCTGAGCCCACGCTCAGGTCGCCGTAGCGGTGCTGGAAGAGGTCATCGGGCGTGAGGCCGGCCGACGCGCCGCCGCTAAAGCTGACGCTCGCGCCGCTGTCGCCAAGCTCGAAGCCGCTGTAGGAGAGGCCCAGGCTCGGGCTTGAGAAGCAGACCGTTCGAAGCTGACTGCCGTAGCAGCCGCCTGAATACTTCGACAGGTAGGTGGTCATGCCGGCGTCGAGGCTCACGCCAATCTCATCGTTCACGCTGTAGCTTGCGCTCAG
The DNA here is from genome assembly GCA_903873545.1 of uncultured delta proteobacterium. GTDB lineage: Bacteria > Myxococcota_A > Bradymonadia > REDH01 > REDH01 > CAIWGR01. The sequence continues at coordinate 13,610 of CAIQPA010000251.1, read as the reverse complement.
CGAGTAGGTGTTGGTCACGACACCGCTCGAGATGTACTCGGGGCGGAAGATGGTGCCGAGCGAGCTGCGGACGCCGACCGAAACCGTGATGTCGATGGGGAGGAGTTTTTCGGCTGCGGCAACATCGGCTGTGCTGATGGTCGCACCGGTCGCGGCACTCGCCAGCGTTGCCGTTGCGGCATTCACGACGGGCGCAATCTCTGCAGCCGGCGCGGGTGCAACCTCGGGCGCAGCGAGCGGCGTCGCTTCGGCGCCGGAACCCTCGGCGGTGGAAGGTTCGGTCGGCTCGGGCTGGCCGGAACCCTCGACGGCGGCAGGTTCGGACGGCTCAATCTGGCCGGAACCCTCGGGTACGACCTCGTCCGCTGCGACGAGTGCCGGGGCGAGGAGAGTGAGGGCAAATGCTACACGACGAAAGTAGGCCACGAAGCCTCCTAGAAAATCTTGCTGCGATGTCGCGTTCCAGATGGCGCAGTGAGCGCGGCCGGGACCAAGAGAGGCGTTCTGGATGCGAGATGAGGGCTGCAGTTCCTTCATCTCACCGACACTCTCTCGCCACGGACCGCAGTCTGCGCGAAGATTTCGGCTAGCCTCCTCTCTATCGGTCGTCAACGGTACTTTGCGTTGAACAGGTTTGGCCGCCAGCATGGGACGGAGGAGGTCGCCGCAGGCTCAGCCAGGGAGGTGAATCTTCGGCTTCTCGGGGTGCTTCTGGTAGAAGATGATTGTCCGGCCAACCCAGGCGATCGCATCCGCCTTCGTCTTCTCGTGTACCCAGAGGGCGAAGGCCTCGCGGCTCACAGGAGCAGCGTCGAGAAGCTTCACCTTGATCAGTTCGTGGTCGAGCAGGCCTCTGCGAATCGCGGCGATCAGACCATCGCTCAGTCCGCCACGACCGACCATCACGATGGGCTTCACCTCATGTGCGAGTCGCCGGAGCTTCTCTCGGTGCAGGGAGGTCCGCTTCGGGCTGAGCTTGAGAATGAGTGCGCCGCGGGCCAGGCCGGCGACGGCCGCTTCGAGCCTATCCACCTCAGGATCTGGGAGCGGGGCGAGGGCTTCTTGCGTCGCCTCGTCTGCGTCGGAGGAGGTCTCTTCGGGGTGTTCGGACATGCAGTTTGCTCAGGCTGAGGAGGGCCGCGTCGGTGGCGCGCGGGGGCCGACTGGTAGTGTGTTGAGGTCAGCCGCACAAGCAGGGGCGAAGGTTGCGAATGGGAGATGTCTGGGTCTGGCGGCGCGGAGCGACGAACTTTTGGGGTCCGGCGCACCCATTGCGCTGCAGAAACATCTAATTTCGTGGCAACTCGCGCATCAGTCGTCTAGTGCGGGCGCCTTCCCAGAGCGGGTCACAAGTAGGCTTGGTCATTGAATCTCGAAAACCTCCAGAAAATCCGTAGCGTCGGTCGCGACGAACTTGGTGAAGTTCATGTCTGCGAGTTTCCTGGCTTTGCGGGTCAGATCGCCCTCAAGGAGTTCGACGCATGGACCCTTGCTGACGAGGCGGGGCGAGAGAAGTACCGTGAAGCGGTCGAACGGCTCATCGCCTCTCCTTCGCCCAGGTCTCCTCGGCTGCTCGCCTTGGAAATCGGTGATCAGGGGGCGCGACAGGCAACCGAGTGGGTCGATGGCGCCTCGCTCACCTCCATCGTCAGCGTCAAGAAGGGGCTCTCCGGCGACCAAGCCAGCGAGATCTGCCTCGGTATCCTCGTTGCGCTTGAAGACCTCCACGCGAAGGTCGGTGCCCACGGAGCCCTTACGCCGAACAAGGTGCTGCTCACGCAGGGTTTGAACGCCGACGGTGTCATGGTCACCGACCCCTGCCAGCACCTGCTCTACAGTGTCTCCGACCCGCTGAAGGTCGTCACTGAGACGCCTGAGCGGTTCGTCGGGCAGCCGGCCTTCCTCTCACCGGAACAGGTGGAGGGCCAGCCCCCGACCGTCGCCTCCGACATCTACGTCGTCGGCCTCATCCTCTACTACATGGTCACCGGCGTCAGTCCCTTCGCGTCGAGCTCCGCAACGCGAACACTCCGTCGCCAGATGGCGGAGCAGCCGTTGCCGGTTGCGCTCGCCAAAGCCTCCGTCAAACTGAGCCCGGCCATCGAGAACGCCATCACGACGGCGCTCCAGAAGGACCCTTCGCAGCGGTTCTCCTCCGTTGCTGCCTTCCGTGCGGCGCTCTCCGACGAGCACTCTGTCTCAGACGTCGGCGCGCGGACCTCCAGCGGTGCCGGCATCGAAGCGATCAGCGGCTCGTTTTTGGCAGTGCTTGAGTCAAGCATCGCTCCCGCTGCCCCCTCCGTCCGGCAGACGGGCCAGATGGCTGCCATCACCAAGAAGCGGAAGACGCAGACCGCCGCCCCTTCGGTGGTCGTGAACCTCGACGACGCGCCCCCCTCTGCCACAGCTCCCCACGGGACGGATTCGCCCGTCATCGACGACACCGACCCTCGGTCGCCCGTCGCACCCTTCACGCAATCGTCGCTCCCCGTCGCCGCGGTAGAGGCGGACGCCGCCGAGCCGGAGGTGCCGCCGTTCGTCTCGAAGATGCCCCCCCCGCCCGTGGCCGATGAGCCCGCTCAGGCCGGTCTGGCGACCCGTATCGGCAGTGGGTCCTCCACCTGGCGCAGCGGCGCAGGCGGCGACTGGTTCGATGTCGGTGATGATGCCTCGAGCCTCACCGACCACCTGGCAGAGCGCGAAGCCCAAGCGCACCACGCGGGCTCAGGGATCCCGTCGGGTGCGAAGGTTGTCATCGGCCTGGTGCTCCTGGCGGCACTGGGATTGCTGCTGCTCTGGCTCGCAAGCAGCGCGGGCTAATCAAGCGATGTGCCCACGGGCTGGTAGAGCAGCTCTTCGTTGATGTGGGGACCGTGCATGGTCGGGTCCTTGGAGATCGAGACCCGGTCGCGCACAGGGCGGGCGCGGTACTTGGACTTCTTCGATTTGGAGACATCGACCCAGAGGTAGGTCGAATCTCTGGCGTCGAGGTGGACAAAGCCGCTGTGGGGATAGACGCCAACACCCACGCGGGCGAAGGTCGCCTCTGCAAAGGCGGTCAGGTCCTGGAGCGAGACGCCTTGCATGTTGAAGTCACAAGCCCGCCCCTGACCATGCCGCGACCCCTCGGTCGCGTTGAGATAGCGTGTGCGGTATCCGCTCACCACCCGCAGCTCTCCATCGAAGTGCTGGCCTACGAGGTAGAGCATGGCGAGCAGCCGGGTGTCGATGGAGCGGGTGCTCCGATTGCGCTGGTCGCGGAGCAGATGGGATGCCTGGCGGACTGCCTCTTGCGTCATGCGGCCCGCGCGGTCGTAGAGCTGGATGCGCACCCGTTCGCGGGTGTTGACCGAATAGAGCCGGAGTTCACCGGGTTTGACCTGGCTCCGGTTCTCAGCTGCCAGCCTGCGCTGGATGCTCACCGGGCGGGCATCTGCATCCGGTGCGACCTCAAGCCGTGCGAGGTTGAGCGCCTCATCGACGATGAGCCAGGCACCGGTGAGGGCGTCCATCCGCGGCCCGCCCGAGCGCAGCGCAGGCAGCGAATCTTCGGGGTTGGTGACACCGGTGGAGGAGCGATCAAGCGCTGCGTGCAGGCAGCTGACGGCGTCGCCGCAGGTGGCAGGCATCGGCGGAAGGAGGTCGTCGATGTTGCCCGACAGCGGCGCCGCGGAGGCAGGTCCCGCGAGGAGTGTTGCGGCGAGCATCAGCAGGGCCGCGACGGTCTGAACGCGTAGGCCCCTCATGCGTTGCGAGAGGCCGGGTGGAGGCGCGCGAAGAGCAGCACTGCAAGCTCGCGGTAACCCTTTGCGCCACGCGAGTTCTTGTCGTGCGAGAAGATGTCGAGCCCGACCGACTGTGCCTTGGCGAGGCTCGTCGTGACGCCGATGCGCACCGGGAGGATCGCCTCTGCAAACTGCGCGGAAAGTTCGGCCAGCACGGTATCGTTGAGCGAGCCATTTCGGGTGTCGACGCGGGTAAGCACGATGCCGGCGAGGTCGAGCGACGGGTTGAGCCGGGTGCCGATGGTGGAGAGGGTCCGGATGAGCGACTCGACGCCGCGGACAGCGAGCGGCGAGAGATCGCAGGGGACGAGCACGAGGTCGGCTGCGGTCAGCGCAGCGACAGAGAGGTTGCCGAGGTTGGGCGGGCAGTCGATGAGGATGAGGTCGTAGTGGGTGCGTGCGACGCGCAGAGCGTCACGAAGCAGCATCTCCTTCCCGATGCGCGAACCGATGATGGATTCGGTCTCGGCGAGCCTGGTATCAGCGGAGGTGATGTCGAGGCCTGGCAGCCGGGTTGGGACGACGATGTCGAGCAGGTCGGCATCTCCGCGCTCGTCGAGGAGGACGGTGGAGATGGCGCCGCCGCCCGGTTGCAGCAGTGCGCTGAGCGCGGCCCGGACATGACCCTGCGGATCGAGGTCGAGCAGGAGGACCTTGCGCTTGTGCACCGTGGCGAAGGCCGCAGCGAGGTTGACGGCGGAGGTCGTCTTGCCGACGCCGCCCTTCTGTGAGGCGATGGCGATGACCGTCGCGTGGCGGTTTCCGTTGGCGTGCCTTGCGGGACGCTCCATCACGCGACGGAGGCCGTCACGAAGCAGACTGCGCATCTGGATTCCTCTCCGAAAGATGGTGCCAACTGTGAGGGATTGCGGCGGGTGTCAAGCAGCAAGTGCCTTGGCAGCCCGTGAGCAGGTTCGCAGAGTTCGGGTTGCAGTTGCGTGGCAGACAGGTAGAATGGCTGATTGAAAGGCAGAGATTCCTCGAGAGCGTTGGCTCTCCGGTTGCGAGGCAGGCGATGCAGATTCGTTCGGTACATCAGATTTTTGCACTGGTCGTCTTGCTCCTCTCTTCGGGGCTCGCAGCCTGCAGCAGCGACCCTGCCTGCACGACCAGCACCGACTGTGATAGGGGCAAGGTCTGCGACAAGGGCAACTGCGCCGTCTTTGCCTGCACGGGCGATGATGGATGCGCGAACGAGGATGCGGCCGGCTTTCAAGAGTCCTGCGCCTTCCTGGGCAGCGACGGGAGCTTTGACCCTGCCGCCGGCGGTGTTTGCACATCAGAGGAGTGTCAGGGCATTCGCGACTGCGAGGCGGGAACCAGCTGCATCGAGGGCGTCTGTTACGCGGGCGCGGACCTCTGTGCCAGCGTGACCTGCTCTTCGGAGCAGACCTGTAACCCGGCAAACGGGCAGTGCGAAACGGTCGTCAGCGACCGCTGCCCCGACGTCCCCTGCCCCACGGGCCAGACCTGCAATAGCGATACGGGCCTTTGCTCGGGCGCCACCGACTGCCGCACCGGCATCTCCTGCCCGACTGGTCAGAACTGCAACCCCGATACGGGCCTTTGCTCAGGCGCTACCGACCTCTGCGCGGGTATCTCCTGCCCCACAGGCCAGACCTGCAGTGGCGCGACGGGCCTCTGCCAAGACAACGTCACCGCGGGCAGCCTCTGCGCAGCCTGCACGAGCGACGCAGCCTGCACGAACGGCAAGTGCGTCACGCTCGCAGCGGGCAGCTTCTGCGGCCAGAGCTGCACCGCCACCACCGATTGTGGCACAGGGTTCACCTGCTTCGACTTCTCGGGCACCATCGGCAAGCAGTGCATTCCGCTGTCGGGGCGTTGTGATGACTGCAACGCCCAGGGATGTAGCGATGGTAGCTACTGCGAGGTCAACACGGGCAACTGCCGCCCAGCGACACCCTCGTGCGGAAGCTGCCTGAACGACCTCCAGTGTGGCGCCGGCGCGGTCTGCGCACAGCTCGGCACGGGCCGCGTCTGCCTCGACAGCTGCACGGGCGGCGGCTGCGAGTCCAGCTACACCTGCAGCACCACTGCAGTCCCCGGCAGTCAGCTCTGCGCGCCCTCCACGGGCTCCTGCACCACCTGCAACCTCACCGCAGGCTCCTGCACCGGCGGTACGCCCGTCCTCGACGCCATTGCCTGCCGCTGCGTCGGCTGCGTCTCGGCAACCGACTGTGACGCCGGCGAGACCTGCACGGCTTCTGGCCAGTGCCTGGCCCAGTCTGGCACCTGCACCACCTCTACCGACTGCGGCGCGACCGGCTACTGCGTCGAGGGCTTCTGCGTCGACTGCCTGACCGCCTCGGACTGCGCCGGGAGCGACCTCTGCGTGCGCGGCGTCTGTGCCCCCTGCACCTGCCCCACGGGCCAGACCTGCGACCGCACCGGCGCCTGCGTGGACGCGCCTACGGGTGGCTGCGTGGACGATGTGGACTGCATCCAGCAGGCGCAGACGCTCGGCGATTCGGGCACGGGCGCCACCTGCGATACCGACACCGGCGCCTGCTTCATCCTCTCCGTCTGCAACCCGACAGGCGGCCTGGGAACCCCCTCCCGCATCGACCCCTTCAACGCGGCCTGCCCGGGCTCCACTACCTGCACCTTCGATCTCCTGAGCAGCACGGGTCGCTGCAACGGCTGTTCTTCCGCTGCGGACTGCCGCACCGGCGAGAGCTGCTACGATTGCACCGGCACAACGGTCTGCGTTGATGCCGCGACGCTCGGCATCTTCGGCGCCTTCCTCTGCACGCTGCTCTAGGGCGCGCTACTCGCCCGTGGCCGGCTGCTCGCCGCGGCGCGCTTCGTTGACGGCTCGCCAGACATTGGCCGACGCGTCGGCTGCTGCCTTCGCGGCCTCGTTGTTTGCCTTGTCGGCGATGCGGCTTCGGAGGCCATAGAGCGATTCGAGGAGCTCGGGATAGTACCCCGCGAGTGCCTCCTGCTCGATGGCATCGAGCAGCGCCTCTGCGTCGCGTCGAAGGCCGAAGCGGGTGTTGATCGCCGCCAGGAGAAGGCGCGAAGAGGCGGCAGCCTGCGGCATCCCCGCCTTGTCGGCATAGGTGGCCTGCTGCGCGACGAGCGTGTGGCAGTCGGCCATGGAGGCCTCCGTAGGCTCCTCGTCAGCGTCGACGCCGCAGGAGAGCCGAATGAGGCCGTCGAGCGCGACCATCGCGTCGCTCCACCCTCCGGCCGCGACGAAGCCGGCGACCGCCTGCACCAACGAGGCGGCGGAGCTCCGCCTGTTCTCCATTTCGAGCGAGAGTTCCGCGGTGTGGAGGAAGAGCCGCGAACGGGCGTGGGACGGGGGCGCCTCGGCGAGCGTCTCGCGGATGTCGGTCAGCAGCGCCATCGCGGTGCGCTGCTCACCAGCACCGAGCAGGGCGGCCACCCGCTTGAGCTGCAGCACCGACCGTAGCATGAGCGGCAGCTCCTTGAGCTCCACCGCTGCGCTGCCGAGCACCAATGCCGCTTGGGCTCCATCGGCCTCGCCGAGCGCCTCTGCCAGCAGGTAGTAGCTGCGCAGGAGGAGGTCGTCGCGCTTGGCCGTGCGGGCATCGTTTTGAAGCGTCTGCGCGAGTGCGGCGGCCTCGAGCGGGTCGTTGCCGCGGAGCGCCGTCTCGACCGCTTCGACACGGCTGTCCCAGAGCATGTCCGGGTTAGGCTGCAGCGCCGACAGGGTCGCGCTCCGCTGGCGATCGACCATGGCGGCTGCCTCGAGTCCGACGCTGTCTGCGAGTGCCGAGCGGATGTCGAGTGTGTTGAGTTCGGCCCGTTCATCGCCCTTGGCTCGCGCATCGGCGACGGCGAGCGAGATCACGCGGAGGGCATCGCCATCGAGACCGAGAGCGTTGAGATTGGCTGCGTAGATTTCGGTCAGGTGAGAGCGAAGCCCAGCTGGAAGGCCCTCCTGAGCGAGCGCATCACGGGCGATGAGAACCGCCTCGGCGAAGTCACCGCGGCGGCTCGCTGCCGAGGAAAGCAGGCTTGGAGCCATAAGGCGTGGCAGGTCGGCAGCCTTGGTCGCCGGCAGCGCGAGCCCACCCGGCAGCATGCGGATAGCGGTCATCTTGCTGTCCACGGGAGGCTCGCCAACCACCAGGTTGGTGACCGCCGCGGCGCCCCCGGCGAACGACCAGCCGAGGATGACGCCGAGGTCGCTGTAGGAGAGCTTTGGTTCGATGAGGCGCCCCGGCTCGCTGTCGGCTGGGTCTACCTTCTCGGGGAGGGCGCGGATGGCGAGGTTGGTCACCCCCTGCTCTGCGGCCAGCGTGGAGAGCTCCTCCATCCAGCTGTCCATGGGCGGCTCTGCCCCCTCTGCACTGTTGGCGATGTGGATGGTGACCAGCTGCGGCGAACTGCGCTCGGGGCCGGTGAGCATGGCGAGGCCGGCTGCGGGTGCGGTTCCCTGAACAACCGCTGCGACTGCGACATCGCCATCGATGCGCTGCACCTGGGCGATGGCAACCATGCGGTCTGAGATGCGCTCGGGGCAGCGCTCCGGGTCGAGGTTGAGCAGGGCGTAGCGTTCGCCAACGGCGAGTCGTCGCGCGGCCGCACCCTCGAGCGCAACGGAGCGGTCGGTCTTGCGTGTGAAGGCGACCAGCTGCTTTCCCGTAGGCGCGGCCTCAAAGCTGGCGACCGGGGCGAAGGCCGTTGCGGAGAGCGCATCGCGAAGCTGCAGCCCGAGCACCGTCGCGTTGGCGGGCCGTTCGGGCAGCTGGCTACGGCAGAGATAGCCGAGCAGCGGCGCCTTGGAGGCAAGGGGCCAGTGTGGCGCCTGGACGGCCTGCCAGGTGGTCTTGGCGAGCCCCTTGGAGCCACCGAGCATCCAGCCCCGGTCGGCCGTGAGCGTTAGGCTCGCCGGCTGCGCCTCCATAACCGACGCTTCGCGTCTGGCGGCGCTGCTGGCCGCGCATCCCGATGCAGCAAGTCCCAGGAGCAGCAGGAGCGAGGGACGGGTCAGCATGGAATCTCGGGGAGGGCGTAGCGGGGAGGACGGAGAGGGGCGCGGGGGTCGGCTCAGACCTCGGCGATCTCTTTCTCTTTCTTCGAGACCGCGTCGTCCACTTTCGCAACGCCCTTGTCTGTCAGCTCCTGCATCTTCGTAGTGGCGCGGCGAGCATCATCTTCCGAGATCTCGCTGTCCTTCTGGAGCTGCTTGATGAGTTCGTTGGCGTCCCGGCGGGCGTTGCGGATGATGATCTTGGCGTCCTCTCCGAGCTTGCGGGCCTGTTTGGCCAGGTCGTTGCGCCGCTCGCCCGTGAGGGGCGGGATGGGGAGCCGGATCATCGTGCCGTCGTTGGTCGGCGTCAGCCCGAGGTCGCTCTGGTGGATGGCGCGCTCAATCTGTCCGAGCACTCCCTTCTCCCAGGGCTGCACCGTGATCATGCGGGGCTCGGGGACCTTGACGGTTGCGATCTGCGTCAGCGGCGTCATCTGCCCGTAGTAGTCGAGCTTGATATCGTCGAGGATGGAGGCGGTCGCGCGGCCTGTCCGGATACGGATGAGGTCGCGGCTCAGGGCCGTCATGGCCTTGTCGCAGGAGAGCAGGAGATCGGTTTCGATATCGTCGAGCATGATTGCCTCAAAGAGTCTGTGACAGGCCGGCAGCAGCCTCTGCTCGGTATGCCGAAGTTTCGTTCAAACCTCAACGCCCGATGCGTTACGCGAACTCGAATGCGGGCGAGAGCGTGCCGTCGATGATCGTGCCGATGTCCTCGCCCAATGCTACGCGGCGGAGGTTGCCCCGCTCGCGGAGGTTGAAGACGACGATGGGGAGGTTGTTCTCCTTGCAGAGCGCGATGGCGGTGCTGTCGAGCACCTTGAGATTCTGGGCGAGGACCGTGTCGTAGGAGAGACGGCTGTAGCGCTTGGCCTCGGGGTGGGTCTTGGGATCGGCCTCGAAGACGCCGTCCACCTTGGTGCCCTTGCAGATGACCTCTGCGTGGATCTCCATGGCGCGCAGACAGCCTGCCATATCGGTGGTGAAGTAGGGGTTACCGGTACCTGCAGCGAAGATGACGATGCGCCCCTTCTCGAGGTGTCGTACGGCTCGACGCCGGATATAGGGCTCTGCGACCTCCTGCATGGCGATGGCCGAGAGTACGCGGGTGAAGAGTCCCAGCCGCTCGAGCGCGTCCTGCATTGCGAGGGCGTTCATGCAGGTTGCGAGCATGCCCATGTAGTCAGCGGAGGCCCGGTCCATGCCCTTGGCGCTGGCAGCGATGCCGCGGAAGATGTTTCCGCCGCCGATGACGAGGCAGACCTCTACACCCTCTGCAGCGACCTCCTGGACCTCTTGGGCGATGTAGGAGAGCGTCTCGGGATCGATGCCTGTTCCGAGCGGTCCAGCCAGCGCTTCGCCGGAGAGTTTGAGCATGACACGACGGTATCTGGGCGTTCCGGCCATGGGTTCGTTCCGAGTTCTGGAGTGTAGATAAAGAAAAGCCCGCCAAAGGCGGGCTTCGTGGGCTGCGCTACTGGAGCGCGGCGGCGACTTCTGCGGCGAAGTCGGTATCTTCCTTTTCGATGCCCTCACCGCGGGCAAAGCGGGTGAAGCCGGCGATCTTGACGGGGGTGCCGAGCTCCTTGCTCATGGCGGCGAGGTGGGCCTCGACGGTGATGTCGGCGTTGGTGACCCAGGCCTGGTCGAGCATGCAGATCTCCTTCTTCCACTTCGAAAGACGACCGAGGGCCATCTTCTCAGCGATCTCGGCCGGCTTGCCGGACTCCTTCGCCTGCTGCTCGTAGACAGCCTTCTCGGCGGCCAGGATGGCGGGATCGATCTCGTTCTCGGAGACGGCGATCGGGGAGCAGGCGCAGACGTGGAGAGAGATCTCCTTCGCGAGCTGCAGGAACTTCGGGTCGGTCACGTCTGTGGCAGACTCAACCTGCGCGATGACGCCAATCTTGCCTTCGGCGTGGATGTAGCCACCGATGCGGCCGGGGCCTGCAAGCTCGTAGAAGGCGACGCGACGGATGTTGATGTTCTCACCCGTGGTGCCGATGCGGGCCAGTCGGACGATGTCGAGGGTGGAATCCTCGAAGGGGACAGCGGCAAGCGCCTCGACCGTGGTGGTCTTGTTGGCAAGCGCCGCCTTGGCGATGGCGTCTACGAAGTTACGGAAGTCGACATTGCGTGCGACGAAGTCGGTCTCGCAGTTGACCTCAACAAGCGCGCCGGACTTGCCGTCGGCCGCGATGGCGAAGTGCACAAGGCCCTCCGAGGCAATCTTGCCAGAGCGCTTGGCAGCCTTGGCCATGCCCTTGACGCGAAGCCACTCGACGGCCTTCTCGAGGTCGCCGCCAGACTCGTCGAGAGCCTTCTTGCAGTCCATCATGCCGGCGCCGGTGCGCTCGCGCAGGTCTCTCACATCAGAAGCAGAGATCGCCATGTTCCATCTCGAAGTGCTGGGGGTGGGGCTAGAAGCTCGCCACCGTGGGGATTGAAGAAGTTAGTCGCGCTCGACGGTGGTCGGCTTGCGCAGAACCTGAGCGGTCATGCTCTCGGCGGTGGTGGCCGACGCGGTGTCGCCTTCGAAGCTGACGCTGGTCAGGTCTTCCTGACGGCGATGGCCGCCGCCACGACGGGCGCCCTCGATGCAGGCGTCGGCGATGGCCGAGGCAAAGAGGCGGATGGAGCGGATGGCGTCATCGTTCGCGGGGACAACATGGTCGATGTTGTCGGGGTCGCAGTTGGTGTCGGTCAGGGCGATGACCGGGATACCGCAGCGGTTGCACTCTTCGATGGCGATGGTCTCGTTGCGGGGATCGACAACGAAGGCGGCGCCGGGAAGGCCGGGCATGTCCTTGATGCCACCGAGGTTGAACTCGAGGCGGTCACGCTCGCGGGAGAGGCCAAGGGCCTCCTTCTTCGTGAACTTCTCGAGCGAGCCGTCAGCGGCCATGCGGTCGAGCTCCTTGAGGCGCTCGATGCCGGTCTTGATGGTGCGGAAGTTGGTCAGCGTGCCGCCGAGCCAACGGTTGGTGATGTGGAACTGCTTGGCGCGGGCCGACTCCTCCTGGAGGATGATCTGGGCCTGCTTCTTGGTGCCGATGAAGAGCACGCTGCGGCCCTGACCGACGACGCCGTTGATGAAGTCGTAGGCGCGGTCGAACTGGCGGACCGTCTTGGAGAGGTCGATGATGTGCACGCCGTTCCGCGAGCCGTAGATGTAGGGAGCCATCTTCGGGTTCCAACGACCCGTCTGGTGGCCAAAGTGAACGCCGGCATCGAGCAAGTCACGCATTGCAATCTTCGACATCTTCTCTCTCCTTGGTTTGCGTTGGGCCTCCGCGACCTTCATCTCCTGCTGCTCCCCGTCTGAAAGACGGTACGCTGAGCGCAAGATCCGGTCGCGTGCGAAGTGGGCCGCGCAGATAGCAGCGGTTTGACCAAATCGCAAGCCGCGTATGGCGTGCGGGAGCCCTTCGGAGCGGGTGCGCGGAGGCTAAAGCCAGCGGTCGATGGAGAAGGCCTCGGTCACCGCTTTGCGGTCGCCGTCGGTCGCCCGCCAGATTGCCTCCAGCCGTTCGGCCGGTGCGTAGGCCTCGCCACCCGGGCCAAGCAGCGGCGCGAGGTAGCGGGCTTCGGAGGGGCGATGGTCGGTCTGCTCGTCGAGGCCGTCGGCCGCGATCGCGACGAGGTTTGTGGCGAGGTCGCGCAGCGACTGTCCCCGGAAGGTGCCGCTCAACCCCTCGGTGCGGGCGATGCGGGCCAGCTCCGCCACCGATTCAGGGGTAGCATCCGGCAGCAGCGCGAAGGCGCTGCGGCGGGCATTCTGCGCATAGAAGAGGCCCTTCCAGAGGGCAGGCAGGGCCAGCAGCCAGGGCAGCGGCGCGCAGTCTGCGGTCCGGGTCTCGATGTAGCTCTTCATCCGTACGTCGGGGAAGGCGGTCGAGAGATGCAACTCCCAGTCCCCCAGCGTCGGCGAGAGCTCGTACTCGCCCGCGAGGTGGCGCCGGAAGGAGCGGCCGGTCCAGTCGATGTAGCGGCCCTCGCGGCGCACGAAGAGCATGGGCACATCGAGCAGCCACTCCGCATAGTCGCCGAAGCGGGCCTCGGGCGAGAGCAGCGCCGGCGGTGTGCCACAGCGGCGCGGATCGGTCTCCTGCCAGACAGCCATGCGGCTCGACACATCATGCGTTGCCGCGCCTAGCTTGTAGGGGCTGCAGGCAAAGAGCGCGGTCACCAGCGGGTTGAGCGTGCAGGAGAGGCGGAGCATCTCCATCGCGTCGTCCTCGGTCCGGTAGTCAAAGTTGGCCTGCACGGTACAGGTCATCTTCATCATCCAGTGGGCGAGCCGGCCCTGCTTGCCCATGTAGTCTCGCATCACGCCGTAGCGTGACTTGGGCACCCAGCCTACGTCGGCTGTGTCGTGCCAGGGGTGCATGCCGAAGAGTGTCCAGCGCTGCCCGAGGCGGCCGCCCAGCTCGGCGACCTCGGCAAGGTGGCTGCGGAGCTCGGCCTCGGTCTCCTCGATGCGGGAGACAATCCTGCCGGAGAGTTCGAGCTGGCCGCCTGGCTCCAAGGTGATGGCAGCCCCGTTCTTCTCCAGCGCGATGAGTGCCTCGCCGTCATAGATGGGGCCCCAGCCGTATCGTTCAGAGAGCTGTCGGAGCAGCGCCTCGATGCCCTGCGCTCCGTCGAAGCGAAGCGGCGAGAGGGTCGCCCGGTCAAAGCCGAACTTCTCGTGCTCGGTTCCAACACCGAGCCGGGCAGCCCCCTTGCTCCCGCGCGCAAAGAAGGCAGTGAGGTCATCGAAGCCGCGGAGCGGTGTCTCGTCGTGAAGCTGGTCTCGT
>CAIQPA010000250.1 GCA_903873545.1 uncultured delta proteobacterium | reverse complement strand
CATCGCGACGGCGACGATGCCCCAGTGGAGCGGGATGTCCCACTCGGTGTACATGATGATGATGCAGCCAAGGCCCGAGATGCCGGTGCCGATGACGAACCAGGAGTTGGGGACCTCGATGTGGGCGATGGGGTCGTGCGCAGCAACCTGCTTCTTGCCGGAGAAGAGCGCGCCGAGCTTGGAGATGCCGGCCACCATGGACTTCCACTGGAAGAGCGCTGCGGTAAGGCCGGCGGCGACCATCATGGAGGAGCCGGTCCAGAGACCCCACTTGCGGATGTTTCCGGGCGAGAGCGCCTCGGAGCCGAGCGCGCCGGCAGCGTGCATCTCGCGGAGTACGCCGGAGTCGTCGAGCCAGGGGCCAACGATTCCAAAGAGGGCGAAGCCCGAGATGACCATCGAGAGTGAGGTGCGCATGCCGACAATCATGCCGGCCGCCGTCATGAGGGGGTCGACGGGGAAGACGAACCCGAGCTTCGAGACGTCCTTTCCGAAGAGCTTCGCATGAAGTTCGAGCTCCATCGGGAGCGTGAGGGGGAACCGAATACTCTCCGCGGATAGCCCCAGCGACTGAAGCATGCTGGATATCTTCGGCATCGGACCCCATTGCATGACAAGAGCACCGAGCGGTGCAACTTTCTCACTGGGCGAAAGCATTGTTTGCACCAGACCGGCCATGCCGCTCTGCCACCACTGGAGCACCGCACCGATGCCCATGGACCAGAAGAGGGCCTGGGCCTTGATGAGCGCCTCTCCGCCAGAGGCGTGGAGGCTGCGGAGCGTCTCTGCGGCGGCGATGCCGCTGGGGAACTTGAGCTGCTCGCGGTTGATGAGCTGGCGCTTCATGGGGATGGCCATCGAGACGCCGAGGAAGGCGAGGAAGGCCGTCCAGGCCATGAGGACCTTCCAGTTCATGTGGACGCCGGTCAGCATGAGCTGCGCCGCGATGGCGGAGACCATGGTGCCGCCGGTCGAGACGCCCGCGCTGGTGGCGGTGGACTGCATGCAGTTGTTCTCGAGGATCGACATGGGCTGCTTGGCCCAGCCGAACTTCAGGAAGACGGTCCAGATGGCGTAGGAGAGGATGCAGGAGGTGATTGCGACGCCCAGGCCCCAACCGGTCTTGAGACCGATGTAGAGGTTGGAGAGCGACATCATCATGCCGAGGATGGAGCCCATGACGACCGCGCGAACCGTCAGCTGCCTGACGGAGTCGCCCTGATAGTAGGTGTCGAGCCAGACTTGGTCCCGAATCTCTTCTGGAACCTCAGCGAGATTGGGGAGCGCACCATGGGGCGCAGATGCAACAGCTTCGCTCGACATGCAGGCTTCTCCAGTGGGGAATCGGCCCGATGTTTGGCACGACCGTCGCAGTCCTGCAACCTTTCCGCGACAGTCCGCGCGCTACTTTCTGCGCCGGCGCAACGGCAGAAGTGCAAGGCCGACGAAGAGCCAAGATGGGTCGAGCGCCGCGCCAGCGGCGGAGCAGGCACAACCGGAGGACTTGGACTTGCCGCGGGTGGAGCCGTCGAGGAGGTCGACGCCGTTGCCGGAGCCGTCGCCGGGCGCATCGAAGTCGATGCCGTCGCCCGGGTTAGCGTCGGCGCCACCATCACCGGCCGTATCGAGGGAGGTGTCTGAGGTGTCCGCCACGGTCGTGTCGGTCGTGTCTTCGACAGTGGTGTCGGAGGCGTCTTCGATGGTCGTGTCGGCTCCCGTGTCCTCCACGGTCGTGTCGCCGATGACATCGGCGTCGGCGGGGCAACCTGTGGGGGTGACGGCCGGCTCAAAGGGGCAGTCGTCGACGCTGTCGAGCCGTGCATCGCCATCGTCATCGGGGTCGCAGACATCGCCGAGTGCGTCTGTGTCGAAGTCGAGCTGATCTGCGTTGCTTACGCGGGGGCAGTTATCGTCGGCATCGGCGACGCCGTCACCGTCGAGGTCGCCATCGCAGGCGTCGCCGGGCGGGACGCCGTCGCTGTCGGCCTGGTCCGCGTTGGCGACCAAGGGGCAGTTGTCGTTGCCATCCCGGACGCCGTCGCCGTCATCGTCGGGGTCGCAGACATCGCCGAGCCCGTCGAGGTCGGCATCGGCCTGGATGGCGTTCTCCGCGGCGGGGCAGTTGTCGGCCTCATTGGGGAGGCCGTCGCCGTCGAGGTCGTCGTCGCAGGCGTCGCCGAGCCTGTCGCCGTCGAGGTTGGCCTGATTGGCGTTCGCAAGGCCTAGGCAGTTGTCCTCCGCGTCGACAACTCCGTCGCCGTCGTTGTCGAGGTCGCATGGGTCGCCGAGCCCGTCGCCATCGGCATCGGCCTGCTCGGGGTTGCTGAGCCCCTCGCAGTTGTCGCCGGTGAGGGGGGAGAAGCCGGGTGGCGGCGTGGCGGAGCACTGCTCTGAGGAGGAGGCCTCACCCACGCCGTCAAAGTCGAGGTCGAGGAAGTAGCCCCGCGGAGTCGCAATCGCAGGGTCACGATCGTTGCAGTCGTCAACGGCAGGCGTTCCGTCACCGTCGATGTCGGCGTCGCAGAGATCGCCCACGCCGTCTCGATCTGTGTCGGCCTGTGTCGGGTTGCTGACGAGCGGGCAGTTGTCCGAGCCATCCGGCAGTCCGTCGCCATCGTCATCGGCGTCGCATGCGTCGCCCTGCCCGTCGCCGTCGGTGTCGTCTTGCGCAGTGTTAGCGAGCAGCGGGCAGTTGTCGTCGTTGTCGAGGATGGTGTCGCCGTCGTCGTCGTCGTTCACCGCAGCCACCCGGATCTCGACGGTGTCTGGCCCGGCCGTCGCGCTGCCGTCGGAGACCTGCCAGGCAAAGGAGAGCGTGCCGACAAAGTTGGCCGGAGGAGCAAACGTCAGTTCGCCCGTCGCTGCGTCGACAAGCGTCAGCGTTCCATCGCTCGTCAGCGCAACGAGCGAGAAGGTAAGCGGGTCGCCATCTACATCGGTTGCTGCAAGGTTGAAGGTTGCCGAGCCGTCCTCGAGCAGGTCGACGTCCGGCACCAGCCCGAGGACCGGCGCATCATTGACGGGCGTAATGGTGAGCGAGACGGTGGCGGGTGCGCCGCAGCCGACGGCGTCGCAGAGCGAGAAGGTGAAGCTATCGGCGCCGAAGAAGTCGGCATCCGGGCGGTAGGTGAAGTTGGGTGCGCCTGCTGCGGCCACCTCGAGCGAGCCACGGGCTGGCTGCCTCTCGAGCTGGACGGTGACGGAGTCGCCCTCGGCATCGGTTCCGACGAGCGCGACGGTCACAGCGTTGTCTTCCCGGACGGTCACATCGAGGGGCGCTGCAATGGGCAGGTCGTTGATCGGCGTGACGCGGAGCGTGAGGGTCGACGGCGCGGAGTCGAGCCGGCCATCGGTCACTCGAAAGGCAACCTGCTCCTCGCCAGAGAGATTGGGGGCGGGCGCGAAGTTCGCCTGCAAGCCGGACACGGCGGTGACAGCGCCGAGCGTTGGTATGCCGTCGAGGACGAAGGTGAGCGGGTCGCCGTCCACATCGGTCGCAGCAAAGGTGAAGGCGGCGGCCGCGTCTTCGGTCGTATCAACCGAGGAGGGGAGCGCGACGGGTGCGTCGTTCACACCCACGACATTGATGGTTACGGTTGCCCGGTTGGAGAGTGCATCGGCATCATCCACCACCTGGAAGGAGATGGTGTCGGGTCCGAAGTAGTCGGGCTCCGGTCGATAGACGAGGTTGGGTGGTAGCCCGGAGAGTGTGCCATGGGCGGGCGGCGTGCGGACGATGTAGGCGAGCAGGCCACCGTCGGGGTCGGAGGCGGTGAGCGTGAAGCTGCGGGCGCCATCCTCGTTGACCGAAACGGTGAGGGGGTTTGCGACAGGCGGGCTGTTGACCGCAACAAAGGTAACGGGGAGGTCGAGCGTCGCCGTCGCACTGCCGTCTGAAACTGTCAGCGTGACGACGCCGTCGCCATTGGCGTTGAGGATGGGGGTGAT
>CAIQPA010000249.1 GCA_903873545.1 uncultured delta proteobacterium | reverse complement strand
TCCCGTCAGCCGGCCCGTATACTGCTTGGCCTCGACCACGAAGACGGAGCACTCGGCAAAGACGAGCGCATCTACCTCGAGCGCATACCCTTGGCGCGGCTTGAAGGTGAAGTTGGGCGCCACCTTCCAGTGGTCGGGCAACCGCTCGCAGAGCAGTTGAACCACCTCGCGCTCAAAGGCGTTCACAAAGCCATCGGCCCCCGATGGGGTGAAGATGAGCTCAGCCATCTATGGCCCTCTCGATGCTCCATGCCGTGCAATACGCCACACTGACTCCTTGCGACCCCAACCTAGCCTCGCAGAGGTTCAACTTACCAGAGCAGCGGAGGGTGGTCAAACTTGGGGAGGGGCTAGCGGTTCGGGGCAGTTCTCCACGCCTCGGCCAGCGCGCTAGCGAGCGCAGCGCACGATCCCGCGATGGTCGCCGGATCCTCCAGGCCAACGGTCGCTTGCACGGCCATCGCTGTGCCGTGACCGCTCCGGTCGACGAAGAGCCGCTGAAAGTGGCCGCGAGCCTCTTGCGTGACAAGGCCTGCGATCGGATCGCGCTCGAGAGCAGCGAGCCGCTCACCGAGCGCGTCGAAATCAGCGGCCTGCAAGATACGAAGCACATCCAGACCATCCTTCGGCACCCAGCGAGCCGGCGTTGCCTCGCGCTCGGCCAGCTTATGCAGTTTCGCAACAAGCAGCGCCCCTAGCCCTGCCACGGCCACTTCAACGCTTCGGCCGTCAGCGGGATCGAGAGCATCCAGCATGAACAGGTCGAAATCCACCAGCGCAGCCTCAAGTCCCGCCGCCTTTCGCGCAGCCTCCATGCCGTGCGGGTCCAGCCTGGCCCCACGACGACCGCTCCCACCTAGGGTTGCCGGCACCATGAGATCGATCTGGACCTCGTTCCGGGCCCACGTGCCCGGCCTCACCGCCAGCGCGAAGCCAGCGTTAATGAAGGCCTCGGCGAGCAGCGGCTCGTCTTCCAAGAGCGCGGGATGCAGCGCCAAATCGCCGTCGCTGGTAAAGGGCGCAACCTGCAGCGTGCCCTCGCCCACGCGATGGTAAATCGCCTGCGCACCGACGAGCACAACGGCCCGCCGCTGCGCTCCCAACGCATCGAGCGCATCGAGCAAAACACGACGCGCCTCCACATATTCAAACTCATCCACCCGCAACATCTCTCCGCTCCTTCATGCGTTCGACAAGGGCCTCAGACTCCTGGGGACCACGCCCCGGACACGACGCCAGATCCACCACAGCCTGCGCGTCAGACACCGTCACGATGGTCACCCCTTCCACACCACCACGAATGAAGCGCTGCTGGGTGCGGACGAACACCACATCGTCGTAGGGCCGAAGCAACCAGACATTCGCACCGGCTTCCGCCGGGACGAGACCAAGTGCTTCTGCAGCCTCGTTCGGTTCGTCTACGTAGAGCATCGCGATGCGCGGAGGTGCGATGCCCGGGCCGGCAAGCGAGCCCGTCGCCGCATAGCGCGAGAGCCGTGAGAGCTTGGGATAGAGCGAAGCGAGCCCGCGCGGCTCAAGGTAGGTTTGGAGTTCATTCGAGCGGGTGATCGCATAGTCGGTCGACCAGCGCACGAGGAGCGCCTGCCAGTCCACCTCTACGACACGCTTCTCTGCATCCCGCATGACGATCGCCTCCGTCTCCAGAAACGAGACAACCCGCGATACCGTGGCGAGCGGGGTCTCGGCAGCGATCGCCAACCCCCGTACGCCAACCGGCAACGCGAGTTCGACCAAGGCGCGCACAACGCGGCCAGCGGCGGCGCCACGGAGGCTCTGCAGTGCACGCGGCGTTGGAACGGGATCACGCGCCGCGCCGGCCGCAGAAAGAAAGATGCAGGGCTCGCTCACAACCAGGCGCAGATTGCCGGTCAGGTCCACAAAGCCCACGCCGGATTGCTCGAGCAGCTCACGCGTGCGCGGACCTAAATAGGGAGCCATGACCAGCTGCGGCGGCACCGGCCGAACAATGATGGCTGCCACGTCGCGGGGCTCCAACGATGCGCGAACCTCCACGCCCAGCGTCACCTGGCTGCCGTTCGGCCCTCGCAGCGTCAGGGTGGGCTGCAGAGAGCTTCCCCCTGGCGACGCGAGCCAGTCTTCCGGCAGCCTGCCTTGCACGAGCACCATGGCATCACGGAGCACCGTTCCAGATTTTACATTGTTCCTCATGACGCGGAACATGCATACGGCCGAAACGCCTGTCAAGACACTGTCTCAGAAAAATACCTGTTCCGCGACCAGCGGAACATGAGCAGGCTCCCGCTCACACCCTCTCCAGCCCCAAACGGCGGCGGCTCCGGACGATCTGGCGCCTTGCCCATGACACACCCTTGTGCGGCGCGCGTTGGCAACCTGTCACAAAAAGGGTAGTGCCGGAACTTCCCGCCAAACAGGACCCATTTCCATGCCGAAGTTCTCTCTCTCATCGCTCTCGCTGCGCCTCCTCGCCATCTCGCTCTCCCTCGCCGCGACCGGTTGCGGGGATGACGAGAAGAACGACGATGGCGCCGCCGCCGACACCTCGGGCAGCGCAGACACCAGCGATACCTCAGGCGGCTTTGTGCTGCCCACCGACGCCGAAAAGGCGGCCTATGAGGCGGCGACCGCTGCCAACCTCACCGCGGCGGCCGCCCTGCCGCTCGAGGATGCGGCAATCTACACCTTCCTCGAGCAGATCCTGACCGACCACCCCGAGGTCTTCGGCACGACGCTGGCCTTCGACCCCACCTATGCGACCCGTCCGCTCGCCCCCTACGCCTATCGTGGCGCCGCCGGGCTACTCCGCAAAGACCTCACCCTGAATGGCTACGACTATGCGAACCAGCCCTGGTTCACCACGCCCGTGCAGACCATGGCAGCGGTCTGGTCGGAGCCCTACTTCGACGCTGGCGGCGGCGAGATCAACATGGTCACCTACTCGGCACCCGTCGTGAAGGACGGCGTGATCATCGGCGTCCTGACCGCCGACTTCGGCCCCCTAGCCACCGCG
>CAIQPA010000248.1 GCA_903873545.1 uncultured delta proteobacterium | reverse complement strand
CTGCTCGCTCTCGGCTTGCTCTCCCTCTTGCACCGTCGGGACATCGGTCGGTCGCGCCTTCACCACGGGCGGATCGGCGCGCAGCAGATCAAAGAACCAGCCAAGGCAGCCAACGCGCGCAACCAACCCCTGATCGACATCGGCAAGCGACCGATGCAGCACCTCCGGCCAACTCCCATCCGCAGTGTTCTTGCTGTGGCTTAACGCACCAAAGAGAAGCTCCCGCGACGCAAGAACCATCCGCTGCATCGCCTCACGCCGGAACAGGATCAGCTCCTGCAACCAGGTCTCCGCATCCAGTCCCTCTGGCCATACGCAAATCCCCACCTTGTAGCATTCGTTCTTCGCATCCCACCAAAGGTAGTGAAGCCCGAGCGGCGGCGACTCATCGCTCGCGAGCCGCACGAGCGCCAGCGTGACAATGGCCTCAAAGGCCGCCTTCTCAAGCTTGCTCTGAGAGACGACCACCGGCGTGCCGACCGAACCGCTCCACAGCAACGGTCCAGGCTGAATGAGGCTGACCACGCCGCCCGACGCAATCGAGATAGGCGGCGTCTCCTCATCGGCATCAACCTTGCCGACAGCCGCGCCGCCGAGCTCCTTCCAGCTTCGCTCAAACACCTCGAGCCTGCGGAGCTCGTACTCGAGCGATGCAAGACGGCCGCGCAGCGCATCAACCGCGCCGAGGCCAAGATAACCCTTCGCTACGGCGCCCGACGCGGCATACTGCACCTCGAGCTTGTCGATGTCTGAGCCGGTCGCGTCACCCTCCTCGGCCGAACCTGCCGAAGCGGACGTCGGCTTCTCACGGCTTGTCACCTTGGTCACCCGAGCCTTGCAGACGCGCAACTGCTCCAGATAGTCGATCCCGTTCGGGTCGTCGCTCGTCACCGTCTCCTCGTCCTCGAGCGGCACACGCAGCACCTTCGTCGCGAACAGCCGCAGCGGCTCCATCACCGCGCGCAGCAACTCGCTCAGCTGCATCTTCGGCTCCACCGGCGCAGCCTCCACATCGGTCGGCGCCTCCCGCTCCTCCACCTTCGCGTGAGAACGATAGCTCGCAGCAGCCGGCAACAACCCACGCGCAGCACGCACGACAGACGAGCCTGCCTGCGCCACCGCCTCACCATCACCGCCAGCGCGCACCAGACCCGCGCACTCCATCAGCTCCAAAACGGGTGCAGACTCCGCGAGCGGCTCGCCCGACTTTGCCTCAAACCCGTTCGCGATCACCCAGAACCGCTCCCGCGCCATGCCGAAGGCCTCGAGGAACAGGTGCCGGTCTTCGCGCGACGCATCTGGGTCGCACGGCCGCACATGCGCCCCCTTCTGCAGGTGCACCAGCGGCTGCAGCCGATCGTCGTCCCTGCGACGCGGAAAGGCAGAGGCCTCTAGCCCCATCAGCACCACCACTTTGAAGGGAATCGCCCGCATCGGCACCAGCGAACAGAAGGTCACACCCGCGCCCTGCTTCCGCTCGGTGTTCCGCACCTGCTCGAGCTCCGCCTGCAGCACCTCCGCGAAGGCCGCCGCGGTGATCTCCACCGCCGCTGCCTCCGTCGACTGCTCCGCGAGCGCATCCATGACCCGCTCCACAGCATACCGCTCTTCGTTGAACTTCTTGGCTGCGAACCAACCGCCGAGCCAGCCGCGCACAGACTCCACCCAGGCCGACACAGGCCTGCCAGTATGG
>CAIQPA010000247.1 GCA_903873545.1 uncultured delta proteobacterium | reverse complement strand
GCGCGCCGCATGAGCGGGCGCAGGTCGGCGCGGGCTGCCGCGATGAAGAGGGGCGGCAGGCAGAAGAGCAGCGCGAGCACGAGGAAGTCGTAGCGTTCGAAGAAGGTCATCATCGCCCGAGCACCACGGCCAATTGGAGCAGGAGCGCGGCGCCGACGAGCAGAAAGAGGCGGAGTGTGAGCGCGCCGCTCCCGGGCGGTGTGCGACCGAGCAGCCCCTGCTTCAGCGTGAGGGCGAGGGCGGCCAGCAGCAGCGGGCGGTGGGCCGTCGTGGTGAAGAGGAGGCTCGCGGAGGCGGCGAGGCAGAGGGTTGCAATCACGGTGGTGCGGGTGGCGCCGTTTGCAACGGTGAAGGAGCGTTTGCCGGTGGCGCGGTCGGAGGGCTCGTCTGGCAGCGTGGTGGCGATGGCGCAGCCGAACTGGGCGGGGAGAAGGAGCAGGATCGGCAGCAGGGTGCCGGCGTTGAAGGGGGCGCCGCAGAGGTAGAGCGCGAAGAGGGGCAGGTGGAGGCCGAGCCCTGCGACCTGGAGCCAGGCGCCGCCGCCGCGGTAGGAGAGGCGGAGCGGCGCAAAGCTGTAGGCCTGGAGCAGCGCGAGGCCGGCGAGCCCGAAGAGGGGCGGAAGCGGAGAGCGGGTGTGGAGCGCGAGCAGGACCGTGAAGAGCATCGCGGTGACCGCGGCCGCGCGGTAGGCGGTGGTGAGGGCGGCGGCGCTGAGTTTGCCTCCAACGAGGACGCGGCTCCCGCCGGAGAAGGGGGTGGCGGTGGTGTTGGCGCGGTCGGTCGCCTGGTCGGCCACATCGTTGGCCCAGACGATGAAGAGCTGCTGCGCGACGCCGTAGCCGTGAAGGAGGAGCAGCAGCGTGGCGTCGGGCGCATGGCCGGCCGCTGCGGCGAGGCGCCAGCCGACGGCAATCGAGAGCGCGAGGTAGAGCTGCGATGGCAGCCGCGCCGATTGGAGCCAGGCCACGGCGCTCACGGCCGCCCTTCGGTGCGCGTTGCCCGCGTGAAGGCGAGGCTGCCGGCGCCGACGAAGAGCAGGGCGAGCAGGCCCAACATCGCCAGCCGTGCGCCGCCCAGCGCGCTGTCGCCGTCGCGGAGCAGGGCAACGAGCAGCAGGTGCAGGTGGGTGGTCGGGAGCAGGTCCCAGAGGGTCAGGCGGAGGTCGCCGAGCGTGACGCCGGGGCCGTCAGGACGAGGGAAGAGCAGGCCCGAGAAGAGGAGCTGCAAGAACATGACGACGCTCGCGCTCAGGAAGGCGCGCGAGATGCCCGGCGCCAGCGCGGCTACGAGCAGGCCGAGCCCGATGGAGGCGGTCGATGCGGTGGCGCAGACGGCGAAGATGGCGGGGAGCGATGCGGCGGTGGTGAAGCCCGCGACCTTCGCGGCAGCCAGCGTGAGCACGAGCGAGAGCAGGTTGATGAGCAGCTGTGGCAGCGCGAACCCCGCGATGATGGCGCTGCCGGGCAGTTCGGCCATGCGCAGGAGGAGGAGCGACCCTGCGGTGCGCTCACGCGCCAGGGCCATCGCCGCGCCGAAGAGCGCCATGATGGAGGAGAAGACCAAGAGGCTCGGCACGTAGCCGGCGAAGGCGCTCTCACCGCCAGGCGCGACAAGGCCGTAGAGCAGGGCGAAGGTCGGCGCCGTGAGGATGGCGAGGCAGAGCGAGGCGGGGTCGCGCCACTGCCGGAGCAGGGCGAGGCGGGCGAGTGCTGCGAACCTCACGGGCGGAGTCCGTCGAGCAGGTCGTCGAGCCCCACCGGCCGAATCTCGAGCCCCGTGCAGCCCGGCTCGTCTGCGAGCAGCTCCGTTGCCAGCGCCTGCAGGGCTGCGACGCCGTCGCCTGCGACCGAGAGCCCCTCCTCCGTGGTACGAGCGGCGATGCTGCGTGCCGCGAGCCTTGCGAGGAGGCGGCCTGCGGCCGCGGTCGGCAGCGCGACTTCGAGCAGGTGGCTGGGTGCCTTGGACCGGAGCGAGACCACGCTGCCGTCGTGCAGCAGGCGCCCTTCGCGGAGGAGCAGCAGGTGGTCTGCGATGCGGGCCGCCTGGTCAAGGTCGTGGGTCGCCACCACCACCGAGGCGCCCGCCTTGACGAGCTCTGCGAGCAGCGCTTCGAGACGCGCAGTCTGCGGAGCATCAAGGCCGGCAAAGGGCTCATCGAGGAGCAGGCATTGGGGGCGGTGGACGAG
>CAIQPA010000246.1 GCA_903873545.1 uncultured delta proteobacterium | reverse complement strand
GAGAAAGGTCTGGCGGTTCTTGGGCAGCATGCGCGCGATTTCGCGGACATCCTTTTCGAAGCCGAGCGAGAGCATCTCGTCGGCCTCGTCGAGGCCGAAGAAGCGTACCTTCGCAAGGCTGAGCCGCTTGCGCTTGACGACGTCGAGGAGTCGCCCCGGCGTTGCGATGACGATGTTGGCGTCGGCGACGAGGGCGAGCTGTTCCTCGAAGGAGGAGCCGCCGTAGACGGCCGCGGTCTTGATGCCGCGGCGCGAGCCGAGGAGGTCGATCTGACGAGCGACCTGCTGGGCGAGTTCGCGCGTGGGTGCGAGTACGAGGCCGAGCACGCCGTCAACGGGCGGCTCGATCTGCTCGATCATCGGGATGCCGAAGGCGGCCGTCTTTCCGGTGCCGGTCTGGGCGCGCAAGATAGCGTCTTTGCCGGCCACGAGGACAGGGATAGCCCCGATCTGAATCGGGGTGGGTGTGGTGAATCCGATTTCTTGGATGGCGAGAAGCGTAGCCTCGGAGAGGCCGAGGTCGCGGAAGGTGGTTTCTGACATGCTGAGAGGTATCCCGTTGGGATGGAGGGGCAGCCCGGCTGGGCGCCCCGAGAGGGCCTGTCGCGGCTAGCGAACGGGCTCGAAGGAGGTGATGACGATGCTCTTCGGGGTCTGGAAGAGGTTGCGCGTCCCGGCGTTGACGAAGTCCGCGTCGGAGGAGCAGGTTGTCCCGGGGCGGCAGATGATGGGGCTGACGCGGTTGGGGCCGGAGGGGAGGTCGATGGCGGCGTAGGTGCCATCGGAGTTGGTGGCGGCACGGCCCGGGAGCGGGAGCGTGTCGTTGGGGTTGCCGTTGAAGTAGGAGAGTTTGGAGTCGCCGTCGAAGGAGATACCAACGGTGGCGTTGACGATGCGCTGGGGACCGGGGTTCGCGCGGTTCGGGTCGCCGCAGTCACGGATGGTGCCGGCGATGGCGCCGTGGGTGTCGTCGATGCCGCCTGCAAGGCCGACAGCCGGCGGGATCGTGCGCCAGGCGCCGTCGCTCACGGTGTTGGCTCCGAGCCGGATGAAGCCCTCCGCGTTCTTGAGGTCAGCCGGGGTGAAGAGGCCGTACTCCCAGGTATCCCGCCAGCGCGACTCACGGCCCGAGACCTTGATGGCCATGCGGGTGTTGGTCGGGAGTTCGACGGCCGTCTCGTAGTAGGCCTCTTCATCACTGGTCGGGTCGGCAGGGTCGGCGACGGAGATGGTGTGGGAGTAGATGAGGGTGGAAGGGCCGTCCGCCAGCGCGTTGTCGACGAGGCGCTGTTCGCAGGCTGCCTTGATGCCAGCGTCGGTGATCTGGGTGCAGTTTCCGATGAAGGCGTAGCACTTTTCGAGCGAGTCGATGATCGTGTCGGCAGCACCAGCGTTGGTCAACGCGGCCTCGGCGGCTGCGACCATCTCGGTTGCTTCGCTGGGCGGCGTGGCGCCAAAGGCGTTGTCGCAGCGGCAGGCGTCGAGCTGGAAGCAGGCAATGAAGGCCGCTTCGTCATCGGCCTCAAGGCCGCGGCACTCCGAGAAGTAGAGGAAGGGGAGAAGCAGCGTCTCGTTGTAGTGGGATACGCAGAGATTGATGGGCTGCGAGCCCGAGCCGAACCGCTGCACGTTGCCGCGGAGTTTGGCTGTCGCATCGCCGGCGCCGGGGGCGAAGAAGGTGGCATCATCGCCGTAGCAGTCGACGTTGGGTAGGTCGGTGAGGGGCAGGAACTGGTCTTCTTCGGCGAGCGCGGCGGGGTCGGCAGCCGAGATGAGGCAGACGTTGTTAATGCAGCGCTGGGCAGCGCCAGTGTTGGTATCGGGCGGGCACTGTGAGGTCGTCTCGCACTCGAAGTAGATCCGGGGGATGTCATACCCTTCGGGCTCGGTCGTATCGGCGCCAGTGTCGGTCTGTCCGGAGCCGGAGGTGTCTGCGCCGGTGTCGGTCTGTCCGGAGCCGGAGGTGTCTGCGCCGGTGTCGGTCACGGTCCCGGTGTCGACGGAATCGCCCGTGCAGGCAGCCACAGAGACGAGCAGGGAGAGCAGGGCGACGGTACGAAGGTTGCGGGTCGTCATGAGGAACGCTCCAGTGGCCGTGAGGGTGGAAAACAGGGCCGTAGTCCAAGCCGCAGCGGGGCGCAAAATCAAGGAGAATCGATGTAACAGGGTGTCTCGCTCTGGCGTCGGTGCTCCGGCGGTGATCGTGGTCGGCCAAAACCCGCTTGACGGTGGGGGAGTCATCCCGTATAGGGCCGCTCCCCTTGGCACCCCCAAGAGATCTTCCAGGCGCTTAGCTCAGTGGGAGAGCACCTCCCTGACACGGAGGGGGTCGGCGGTTCAATCCCGCCAGCGCCTACTTGGCAGGTTCGTCTGCCAGTACTTGTTGATGAGTGATCGGGAGCAACCCTCCCCCCAGTTCGAGTGAACCCATGCCCAAGATGAAATCCAATCGCGCGGCGGCTCGTCGCTTCTCGTTCACGGCGAGCGGCTTGGTCAAGCGTGCCAAGGCGGGTGCCCGTCACATTCTGACGAAGAAGTCGTCGAAGCGGAAGCGGCGTCTGGCGCAGAACGGCGTCTTGGGCGACTGCGATGCGGGTCATGTTCGCAAGATGCTGCCGTACGGCGCTCGCTAGTTCTCTCACTTTGTTTCTCTTCTTCATTTCCACTTAGGTTTAGACATGCGCGTTAAAAGAGGCTTCCGGGCCCGCCGTCGTCGTAACAAGTTGTTGGCCCAGACCTCGGGTTTCCGTGGTCGTCGTGGCACAATCTTCCGGGTTGCTAAGAACTCGCTCTTCAAGTCTCTCCAGTATGCCTACCGCGACCGGCGCAACAAGAAGCGTGAGATCCGCGGCCTCTGGATCATCCGCATCAATGCCGCGGCCCGCGCCAATGGCATCTCCTACAGCCGTCTCATCCACGCCCTGAAGGTTGCCGGCGTCGAGCTCGATCGCAAGGTCCTCGCTGCCATCGCGCTTCAAGACCCCGAGGCCTTCACCGCCTTGGTCAAGTCGGTCGCTGCCTAAGTTCCTCGGCGTGCTGCCACAGCCTCCGCGTTGAAGCGGTAGCCGCCTCCGATGCAAATCAGGCTGCCGCCTCCTCGGCGGTCGAAACAAGCGGCGCTACCATGAATGCTCCTATACTCTCCGCCTCCGAGATGCTCCAGTCGGTCATCGAAGAGGCGGATTCCGTTTTTGCTACCGCACAATCCGAAGAGGTGCTGCTCCACGCCAAGGCTCGCTTCCTCGGCAAGGCTGGCTCCGTTGCCGCCCTCATGGCACGCATGCGCGAGATTCCCCCCGCAGATCGGCCCGGCTTCGGTCAGGCCGTCAATGCGGCGAAGGATCGCGTCGAGGCGCTCCTGCAGCACAACCTGCTGCGTCTCCGCGCCGAAGCGCGCAACCGTGATCTCGCTGGGCCCTTCGTGGATCTCACCCTCCCCGGCCGACGCGCCGAAGCCGGCGCTGTGCATCCATTGCGCCTCGTGGAGCGCAAGATGCTCGCCGTCTTCTCCGAGATGGGTTTTGAGGTCGCGCTCGGACCCGAGGTCGAGACCGATTTCCACAATTTCACGGCGCTCAACTTCCCGCCCGACCATCCCGCCCGCGACATGCAGGATACCTTCCTGACCACGGATGGTCGCCTCCTTCGCACCCACACCTCGCCCGTGCAGATTCGGACGATGCTCGCCAACGAGCCACCGATCCGCATCGCGGCACCGGGCGCTGTCTATCGCTGCGACACGCTCGACATGACCCACAGCCCCAACTTCCGCCAGGTTGAGGGGCTGGTCATCGACCGCGCTGTCACCATGGCCGACCTCAAGGGGACCCTGCTCCGCTTCACGCGTGGGCTCTTCGAAAAGGATCTGGAGATCCGGCTCCGGCCGAGCTTTTTCCCGTTTACGGAGCCAAGCGTCGAGGTCGACGTGCAGTGTGTCTTTTGCGGCGGCAGTGGCTGCCGTGTCTGCAAGCATTCAGGCTGGATTGAGATTCTAGGCGCGGGCATGGTCGACCCTGCTGTTCTGGCCTCAGTGGGGTTAGACGCGGAGGTGTTCGGCGGCTTTGCCTTCGGGATTGGCGTCGAGCGAGTGGCAATGCTGTTCTACGGCGTGGATGATATTCGTCACTTCTACGAAAACGACCATCGGTTCCTTTCGCAGTTTGCTTAGCGCGGTCTTCGACACCGCAGGAGAAGAGAGCGATGCGCGCTTCGTGGAACTGGCTAGCTGAGTGGGTAGATTTGACGGGCCTTACGGCCGCAGAGGTCTCGCGGTCGCTGACGACCGCAGGCATCGAAGTAGAGGGCATCGAGCGGCTTGATCGGGGGCTCGAGCTGGTTGTGGTGGCCCGCATCGTGGAGGCGGAACCGCACCCCGGTGCCGACAA
The DNA here is from genome assembly GCA_903873545.1 of uncultured delta proteobacterium. Taxonomy (GTDB): domain Bacteria; phylum Myxococcota_A; class Bradymonadia; order REDH01; family REDH01; genus CAIWGR01. The sequence goes on along the minus strand of CAIQPA010000246.1, from coordinate 10,552 downwards.
GCTCCGCGTCTGTAAGGTAGACGACGGCAGCGGCATCCTGCGGCAGGTGGTCTGCGGCGCGCCGAACGCGGCGGCCGGCTGCGTCGTACCGCTCGCACTGCCTGGTGCCCGCATCCCCACCGGTCTCGAGGTCCAGCCTGCGACCATCCGCGGCGTTGCCTCGCACGGCATGCTCTGCTCGGCCAAAGAGCTCGGGCTCAGCGATGATCACGGCGGCCTGATGATCCTCGACGAGGCGCTCGCCGTCGGTTCGTCCTTCGCGGCCGCGGTGGGGCTGGATGACCTTGTCTTTGAACTCTCGGTGACGCCCAACCGGGCCGACTGTCTGAGCATTGTCGGGCTCGCCAAGGAGATCTCTGCCTGTATGGGGCGGAGCCTTCGTGCGCCCGCCGCCTCGCCGGTCCTGTTCGTGACGGGCGCTGCTACCTCCTCCTTCGCGACTGTCGAAGTGGCCGACGCGGAGGGTTGCAGCCGTTACGCCGCCATCGTCGCGCACGGGGTGAAGGTCGCGCCGTCTCCGCTCTGGATGCAGCGGCGGTTGCAGGCTGTGGGGCAGCGTCCGGTGAGCAACCTGGTCGATCTCACCAACTACATTCTGTTTGAGCAGGGGCAGCCGCTCCACGCCTTCGACCTGGCCGAACTTCAGGGTAGCAAAGTTGTGGTGCGGGCCGCAGAGGCCGGTGAACTTCTCGAGACGCTCGATGGCAGTGCGCGCCAGCTTGTCGAGGGCGACCTTGTTATCTGTGATGCCGCGCGGCCGATCGCGCTCGCCGGCGTGATGGGCGGTGCGAACACCGAGATCTCAGACGGGACCACATCGGTCCTCATCGAGGTTGCGCACTTCGACCGGATGCGTGTGCGCCGCACTGCGAAGCGACTGAAGATGCGCTCGGAGGCCTCCTACCGGTTTGAGCGCGGCGTGGACCCTCATGGGATTCCGGCCGTCGTGGAACGGACCATCGCGCTGCTCGCCGCAACCCAGCAGGAATGCGGCGCTGCGCCGGCCATCGCCTCGGAGCCTATCGATTTGATCGCCCGCCCGATTGCGCCGCAGGTCATCGACTACCCCATCGCAATGACAGCGCGGGTGCTTGGCATGGAGGTCTCGGCGGAGAAGGTACGGTCTATCTTCGGCGCGCTCGGCTTCTCGTGGGAGGAGCGCGGCGCAGTCTGGCAGGTGACCGTTCCGCCGCGTCGGAGCGATGTGGAGCGGCCCATCGATCTCGTCGAGGAGATTGGTCGGCTTGTGGGCTTCGATGCGCTTCCTGCAACGCTCCCTGAGGGAAGGCCCGGTGAGGAGCCTGAGCGCCGTGAAGGCGCGCCTGTGCCGCAGGAAGAGCAGCCCATTCAGACGCGTGCACAGCTCGCGCTGGTCGAGGCCGTTCGCGACACCTCGGTCCGGCTTGGCTGGAGCGAGGCGGTGAACTGGGGCTTCGGTGAGCCGGCGAAGCTGACTGCCGTAACGGGCCAGAGCGCCTTTGTGACGCTCAGCAATCCGCTCTCGGCGGAGCAGTCCGTGATGCGCACCACGCTGCTTGCGGGCCTCCTTGGCAATGTGGCGCATAACCTCGCGCGCGGCGGCGACCGTGTTGCACTGTTTGAACTCGGCGCCCGCTTCCCCGAAGGCGGAGCGAGCGAGCCGATGACCTACGCGGCGGTAGCGACCGGTGAGCGGGCGCGGCGTTGGGCTGGAGCGGGCGAGCGGTTCGATGCGCACGACATGACAGGGCTGGTAGACGCGGTGGGTGTTGCGATCGGGCGGCCGCTACGCTTCGTGCCTGTCGACGGAGGACCAGCCTGGCTTCACCCCGCTGCCCGCGCGGCGGTGATTTTTGAGGGCGAGATTGTTGGCCACGTGGGACGACTGCACCCCGCGACGCTCGATGCCTTCGATCTTGGAGATGCTGTCTTTGCCTGCGAACTCGACCTCGCCGCGCTGGCTGCGAAGCCGGCACCGGCGGTGCGGTTCGCCCGCATGAGCCGCACGCAGGATGCCACGCGCGACGTGGCGCTGCTGCTCGACGCCTCCATCCCCTTCGCAACCGTTCAGGCGTGCGTGGCGGGGCTGGAGAGCGGGTTGGTCGAGTCGGTCCGGCTCTTCGACGTCTATGCTGGCGACAGGCTCGCGGAGGGCAAGCGGAGCCTTGCGCTCCGGGTGACCTATCGGAGCCCGGAGGCCACGCTCACCGATGCCGAAATCGAGGTGGCGCATCAGGCCGTGGTGGAGCGGCTGACCTCCGAACTGGGCGCATCGACGCGGTAACCGAGCGGAGTCGGGACGATGTTCGTTCTCGTTGTCATGCGCGGCTTCGCACGGTAGACGGCAGCGATACCCCCCACATGCGAAGTCTCATGAGCACCACGACCAAGAGCGATCTGGCTGACGCGATTCACACCAAACTTGGCGGCTTCTCGAAGCGGGAGTCCGCCGAGCTGGTCGACACCATGTTCGACATGCTGCGCGAGACCGTCGCGACGGGCGACCAGGTGAAGCTCAGCGGCTTTGGAAACTTCTCGGTCCGGTTCAAGCGCCAGCGCATGGGACGCAATCCCTTGACGGGCGAAGAGACAGAGATCACAGCGCGTCACGTGGTTACCTTCAAGGCATCGCCGGTGCTGAAGGCTCACATCAACGACGCGCTCAAAGGGCGCTCCGGCAGCTAGCGCTGCGGGCAGGTGTTCGTGGCCTTGAACATTCCAGACAAGACCTACTTCAAGATCGGTGAGGTCGCGAAGCTCATCGAGGTCAAGCCCTATATCATCCGGTACTGGGAGAGTGAGTTCCGGGTGCTGAGGCCGTCGAAGACCAAGTCGCAGCAGCGGCTCTTTCGACGCAAAGACATTGAGCTGCTCATGGTCATCCGGAGCCTTCTCTACGCGCACCGCTTTACGGTGGAGGGTGCGCGGCAGCGGCTTCGTGAGATACAGGCGCTTGGTCTGTCGACCGAAGAGATTCTGGCCTCGCTGGACCAAGGCGTAGTGCCTAGCGCAGCAAGTGGTCCCGCGCGCGCAGCCGTGGAGGGCGAGTCGCGGCAGCTTCCGTTGCTCGATGGCTCCGACGCAGTCGAAATGGCAGAGACGCGAGCCCGCAGCGCAGCGCAGGATGCGGAGCTCTTCGTGCTTCGGGGCGAACTCACCACGATTGCACGCGAGCGCGAGCGACTGCGCGGCGAACTCGACGAGGCCGAGGAGCGGGGCGAAGCGCGCGCCCGTGCCGAACTCGAAGCGATGCGCGATGAACTTGGTGGCTGCATCCGCGCCCGCGATGCGGCAACCGCTCGTGTTTCGGGGCTTGAGGCGGAGGCGACGGGAGCTCGGGTAGACGCAGCTCGGTTGGCCGAGGAGCTGGCCTCCAGCCGCGCTGCAGAGGCTGGTCGGGCTGCGGAGCTCGCGACCTCGACGCAGTCGCTCGTCAGCCGCGAGCAGCTGCTGGCAACCGTCCGCGCCGAAGCCGCCACCGCGGTGGGCGAGAGCAGCCGCGTCGCCTCGGAGGCTCGTGCGGCGCTTGACGGCGCGCGTGCACGCATCGGAGCGCTCGAGGCGACAGTCTCCGAGGTGAAGGCTCGTGCGGAGGCCGCACCGGGCCGCCAACGGGCGGCGCTGCTACAGTCCCGCGCTGCTTGGCAGCGGGTGCTGCATGCGGCCGGCGGTGGCTAGCGGGCGCCGAACGGGACGGCTGCTGCTCTGCGTGGCGTTGGGCTCTGTTGCAGGTTGCGCGGACGACGCGCCTATCGACGGTGCCGCAGTCGCAGAGGGCTCCGCCGACTGTACTGACATTCTGGCCGGCATCAGCTTCACGGACGGGTGCACGCAGGCGCCCAACGGGGCCTGGGAGGTGGTCCGTTACTGCCCCTTCCCCGATGGGTATGACCCGCTGGGCGGCACCTGCGCCAGCGCCTCCTACGACACGTCAGGCAGCGCTGAGGGTCTCATGGAGCTGCGCGACAACGGGCTGCTCCGCTTTGACTACGCGCAGCGGCTGCTCAACCTCGATCGTCGCATCCCGACCGGCTGCTACGGCAATGGCGACTTCTGTAGCGGCAGCGCCTTGGGCGGCGACTGCAGCGTGACCGGTGCCACCTGCAACTGCTCGGAACAGCGCATTGAGCTTGGCGTGGTCGAGCAGGGGCAGTGGTCTGCCTCAGCCGGCCTCCTCCGCTTCGATTACGCATCAGGCCTGGCCGTCGATCAGCTGTACTGCGTCGACGAGACCTCATCTTGGCTTGTGCTGGAGCGCCCCGCAGCGCTCGGCTTGCCGGGCGTGCGTATGCTCTTCCGCCGGCGCTAGAACCGCCAGTCCAGCGAGACGGAGCGGAGGTCGGTGCGGAGATTCAGACGCGAGGCCTGCGGGTTCTCGTTGTCGAGCACCTGAAAGATGACACCCGTTGCGAGCGCCGCGGCACCGACACCGAAGGCGATGTTGGCATAGGTCTGCTTGGCCTCGCCATCGTCCTGCAATGCGGTCACCCGGGCGGCGGTGTGCGGGCGGGCCTGCAACTCCTGCTGCACATCGTCTGCCGCGAATCCGAGCAGGGTGCCCGAGCTGAACATCAGGGCCGCGCTGCCATAGAACCAAGCGTAGGTCGGTGCTGCCTGCACCCTCGCATCGGCGGGGAACATGACAGGGGCAGCCATCGGTTGCTGCGTGAAGACTGGGGCGAGCGCGATGCTCGGCGCGATGGCGTCGGGCGTGGCCTTGAGCGCCTGCTGGCAGGCACCGAGCAGGTAGGCGAACTCCACGGGGCCCGGTAGGCGGGCAAGCGTCGTCGAGGCCGTGATGCCAGCGCGGATATCGATGAGCTTGTAGGCGACCTCGACGCCGTCGCGTACGGCGGCCGGCTGTACGAGGAGCAGGTAGTCGAAGAGCGAGCCCGAAAGCGCCGGCACCAGGCAGGCCTCTTTGCCCCCGCAGCGCGTGACGGCCCCCGCGAGGTCGCGGCCCGCGACTGCCTCGACCTGGTAGGCACGGCTCACAGCGTAGAGAGCGAGGTCATCGGCGATATAGGCCGACTCCTCCACCAGGTCTGACGCCTGCTTGATGGAGAGCCCGGAGGCCGGAGCTCCGGCGACCAGCAGCCGCAGTCGCGGCGCGCCTTGGGCGGCAGCAGGCCCGGCCCAGCAGAGGGCAGAGAGGAGCGCGAGCGCGAGCGCCAAGAGCGGGCGAAGTCGGGTGCAGTTCATCGCGTTTGGCCGTCCGGCAGAGGAGCTCGACGCGAGCCGAGGAGCGCCGCTGCATCGCCGGCAGCGAAGGAGGAGCGCACATAGGGCCCCGAGAGCGTGAGTGTAAATCCGAGCTCCTTGCCGAGAGCCTCGAAGCGGGCGAATCGCTCCAGGGAAGCATAGGCGGCCACATCCGACTTTCGCTTGAGGGGCTGCATGTACTGCCCGATGGTCATGACATCGACGCCGTGGTTGCGGATGTCTCGAAGCACCTGCTCCACCTCGTCATCCTGCTCGCCGAGACCGAGCATGATGCCCGATTTGGTAAAGATATCGGGGCGGAGCTCTTTGGCCCGCTTGAGCACACGAAGGCTTCGGTCGTAGCGGGCCTGCGGACGCACCTCTCGGTGGAGCCGCTCGACCGTCTCGAGGTTGTGGTTGAAAACGTGCAGGTCTTCGGCAAGCAGCGTTGCGATGGCGCTCTCCTGCTCGTGGAAGTCCGAGGTGAGGACCTCGACGGTGGTCTCCGGGTTGTGCGTTCTGATCTCTCGGACGCAGGCCGCGTAGTGCGACGCGCCACCGTCCTCGAGGTCGTCGCGGGCGACGCCGGTTACTACGATGTGGCGCAGGCCGAGCTCCGTGACGGCCCGTGCCAGCCGCACCGGCTCGAGCGCGTCGAGCTGGGCTGGTTTGCCCGTGGGGATGGCGCAGAAGCTACAGCGCCGCGTGCAGCGGTCGCCCATGACGATGAAGGTCGCCTCGCGGTGGCTGAAACACTCCGACATGTTGGGGCACTTGGCATCTTCGCAGACCGTGCGGAGCTCATGCCGGCGGAAGACCTCCTTCATCGCGTGTACTTCGGGCGAGAAGGTCAGCTTCTTCCGCGGCCACGGTGGCCGAAGGCTGGCGTCGGAATGGGTCGTCACACAGGACTCTCGGCGAGCGGAGAACGAAGTGGCTCAATCGTACCGAAAGAGGGGCTAGCAAAGCGGCGCCCCGGTGTCATCGGCCTATTCTGAGGCGGTCTTGGAGCGGGGATCGGTGGCCCGCACGAAGTCTCGGAAGTAGGCCCAGCCGCTGTTGAGGCTGTAGTAAAGCGAGATGGAGAGCAGTGCCATGCCCACATGGTGAAAGCGGACATCGAGCGAGGTGAAGCCGAGCGGCAGCGTGTACTCGTAGTGTAGCATGAGGCAGACGATGCCGACGAGTTGGAAGGCTGTCTTCCACTTTCCGCCCCACTCGGCGGCGATGATGATTCCTTCGCCTGCCGCGAGCGCACGAAGCGCGGTGATCGAGATCTCGCGTGTGAGGGAGAGGACGACAAACCAGACCGGAATGCGGTGCATCGGCACCAGGACAATGAAGACAGCCATGACGAGCAGTTTGTCGGCGAGCGGATCGAGGAACTTTCCCGTCATCGACTCGAGGCCCCGCTTGCGCGCGATGTAGCCATCGAGCCAGTCGGTGAAGGCTGCGGCGCCAAACAGCCAGGCCGCGATGAGGCAGTAGAGCGGTGTACCCTCTGCCAGCAGCCAGCAAATGAGTGGGATGACCGCGATGCGCCCCATGGTGAGCACATTGGGGAGATTCCAGATGTCTTCCCGGAAGTTGGGGCGTTTGATGATGCGTTGCCGTTCCAATCCGACTCCGGAGATGATTAGGGTTGGCGTTCTGCCGTCAGGAAACGCTGGTAGGCTGCGTAGACATTTTCGACGTAGACCCGCGTCTGCTCGAAGGGGATCCCGCCGACCTTCGCAACATTTCCGGGGCCGGCATTGTAGGCTGCAAGGACGAGGTTGATGTCGCCGTTGTAGCGGTTCGAAAGCAGGCGCAGCAGTTTGGTGCCTGCGATGATGTTCTCGCGGGGGTCAAAGGGGTCGGGGCACTGCATCTCGGTGGCGGTGCCGGGCATGAGCTGCATCAGCCCCTGCGCGCCGACCGGGCTCACGGCGTTGGGGTTGAAGCCAGACTCGATCTGGATGACCGCTTTGATGAAGGCGACCGGCATCTGGAAGCGGGTCGCCGCCTCACGGATGTAGGCGTCGTATCGGCCCGGTGCGCGCGACGCAGCACCGCTGGCAGCAGAGCTCTGCCGCGGCTGCGCCCCGGTTCGCGTTGCTGCCCGCGGGTTGCCGTAGACGGTTGTTGGAGCCTGTCCGGCTTGGGGCTTGGTGGTGAAGACCACGGTCCCGTCGGGCTGCTCGTAGCGGTAGATGTCGGCATGTGCCGGCTCTGCTGCCGCCACGGTGAGCAGCAGCCCGCTGAGTATCAGCGTGCAGCGCGACGGGCGCCGCGCGAGCAGGGTGCAAAAGGTGTGCATCAACATCGCAGTTACTATGGCAAAGGCTTCGAAGGAGTGCCAGAACTTCGGTTGCTGCCGGCCCGTGCGCATGGTCGCTGCGGCTGGCAGCCAACCGCCACTTGGAGGCGTTCGCCATGAACTATGATGCAGACTACCTCGTCTTTGGGAGCGGAATCGCCGGTCTCTGGTTCGCCATCAAGGCAGCAGAACATGGATCCGTCTTGGTCGTGACCAAACGCGAGGCCTCCGAGTCCAACACTCGGTATGCACAGGGCGGCATCGCCTCGGTCACTGCGGTCGGTGACAGCTTCGAGCAGCATGTCGCCGACACGCTCACGGCCGGCGCCGGCCTCTGTGATCTCGCCGCCGTGGAGCGGGCCGTCCGCGAGGGGCCGGAGCAGGTGCAGGCGCTGTCAGACATCGGCGTGCCCTTTGATCAGTCGGGCGGCGCCTTCGACCTCGGCCGCGAAGGAGGCCACAGTCAGCGCAGGGTACTGCATGCGGGCGACGTCACCGGCAAGGCCATCGCGGCAGTGCTCCTTGAGACTGCCCGTAGCCACCCTAACATCCGCTTCGCCGAAGAGACCGTCGCCATCGACCTCATCACCCTCAGGCGGCTCGGGGCAGAGGCCCCCGACGGCGACCGCTGCATCGGTGCCTATGTACTCGACAAGCGGTCCGGCGAGGTCCGCACCATGCTGGCGCGAAACACCGTCCTGGCCACCGGCGGTGCGGGCAAGGTCTATCTCTACACCACCAATCCTGACGTCGCGACCGGCGACGGTATCGCTATGGCCTACCGTGCCGGCTGCACGGTCGCCAACCTCGAGTTCGTGCAGTTTCATCCTACCTGCCTCTACCAGCCGGGCTCCAAGGGCTTCCTCATCTCCGAAGCACTGCGCGGCGAGGGTGGCGAACTTCGGAACGCGGCAGGCGAGCCCTTCATGCGCGGGCTGCATGAGATGGGCGCGCTCGCGCCGCGCGACATCGTCGCCCGTGGCATCGACATGGAGATGAAGCGGACCGGCGCCGACTGCGTCTACCTCGACATGACGCACCTTCCACCCGACTTCCTCGTTGAGCGCTTCCCGACCATCCACGATACCTGCATGTCGTTCGGCATCGACATGCGCACACAGCCCATCCCCGTTGTCCCCGCCTGCCACTACTTTTGTGGCGGCGTGGAGGTCGACCTCGACGGAGGCACCTCCATGGACGGCCTCTACGCCATCGGAGAGGTTGCCTACACGGGGCTGCACGGCGCCAACCGGCTGGCATCGAACAGCCTGCTCGAGGGGCTCGTCTTTGGCGCCCGTGCCGTCGCGCACGCGGCCGCCCGGATTGAGGGCGTGGCCGCCTATCCGCTGCCCGAGGTGCCCACCTGGAATCGGGGTAGGGCGCGCTCGCCCGATGAGGCCGTCATCGTCTCCCAGAACTGGGATGAGATCCGCCGATTCATGTGGAACTATGTGGGCATCGTTCGTTCCACGAAGCGACTCCTTCGCGCCCGCCGCCGTATCGACCTGCTGCTGTCGGAGATCGTGGAGTACTTCTGGGATCACGATGTCGACAACGACATCATCGAACTTCGGAACATCGCCATGGTCTCCAAACTCATCATTGAGTCGGCGCTTCGGCGCACCGAAAGCCGCGGTCTCCACTACACGCTGGACTTCCCCGATCTTGGCCGCGGCACGCCCCTGCCGACACGGCTCGACCGCCGGCAGTTGGAGGGGGCATTTTGGCTCCGACCCGCTCTCCGCGCAGGTGCTCCTGCCCCCAAATGAGACTTGACGCATCGCATCGGAGCGACCACTTGAGCGCCCGAACTGACCACAGGAGAGGCGGCCAATGCGGAACGACACGCTGGTGTTTTCTGGACGATCCCATCCACAGCTCGCAACGAGCATTTGTGCGGAGCTAGGGGTCTCGCTCGGCCGTTCGGAGGTCATCCGCTTCTCGAACGAAAACCTCATGGTGCAGGTGCATGAGAATGTGCGCGAGGCCGACGTCTTCGTTGTGCAGACGAGCAGCTCGCCCGTCAACGAGCACCTCATGGAGCTGCTCATCTTCATCGATGCGCTCAAGCGGGCCTCTGCCCGCCGTGTGACCGCCGTCATGCCCTATTTTCCCTACGCGCGGTCCGACAAGAAGGACAAACCCCGCATCTCCATCACAGCCCGTCTCGTCGCCGACCTCCTCGAGGCTGCAGGTGCAGACCGTGTGCTGACCATGGACCTCCACTCGCCGCAGATTCAGGGATTCTTCAAGATCCCGGTGGACCACCTGCAGTCGATGCCGCTGCTGGCCGACTTCATGCGCCGCGAGGCCGCCGGCAACGACGCTGTCGTGGTCGCAACAGACGCCGGCGGCGCGAAGGATGCGGGCAAGCTCGCAAGCCTGCTCAATCTCGACCTCGCGATCATCGACAAGCGTCGGTATGCCGATGACGAGAGCGCACGTGCCGAGAACCTCATCGGCGATGTTCGCGGTCGGACCGCCTTCGTTGCCGACGATGAGATCGCAAGCGGTGGCACCCTGCTTCAGGCTGCCGATATCCTCCGCCGTTCCGGCGCAACCCGCGTGGTTGCCGGTGCTACCCACGCCGTCTTCACCGGCTCGGCCTCGAAGAACATGCAGGCCAGCTTGCTCGACAAGATCGTCGTCACCGACACCATCCCGATCCCCGACGCCAAGCAGTTCGACAAACTGAACGTGCTTACGGTGGCTCCGCTCTTCGCCGCGGCCATCCGCTGCATTCACGACGGTCGCTCGGTGAGCGCGCTCTTCGAGACCCGCTAGCGGGTCATTCCAGGCTAGAGGCTGTCTGGCCCCAGCTTGCCAACGAAGATGTTGCCGTTGTGCCGGTAGGCCAGCTTGAGGAGCAACTGCTGCTCTGAGAAGAGACCGTCGCGCAGCAAGAGATTATCGCGATTGTCGCTGATGCGCTGGTAGCGGTACTGAAGGCCTGCCCAGAAGGCGCCACCATCTTGCGGCGAGTCGATGGGTATGTCGAACCCCGCGCCGACGTGCCAGCCGTTTTCACTGATATCTGCCTCGAGTGCCTGGCCCCTGATGGAGGCCCAGTTC
>CAIQPA010000245.1 GCA_903873545.1 uncultured delta proteobacterium | reverse complement strand
GGCGCCTCGCAGGGTGTGCCCTCCGCGGTGCAGCGGCCTCCGATGGCGCCAGCGCTGAACTCCTGGGTGCAGATGCCGAAGTTAAGGTTGCCAGTGAGCGGGAAGATGGCGCTGCAGGTAGCGCCGCGGCCGCAGACGGCGCCCTGCTCGAAGGGGGCGCAGAGCGCGTTGCAGTTCGGGTTAACGGCGCCATCGTCCGAGAAGTCGAGGCAGACGGCGAAGTCCGCGCACTCGCCAATCGTGCCGTCTTCAGCGCAGGGCTGGAAGGGCCCGATTGTGCCGTCATTGGCGTCGCAGATGCCGACCGGAGCGGACGCGGCATCCTCGGTCAGAACGACCGGGAAGCAGCGCTCACCCGCGGTCGAGCAGCCGTAGTTGGAGCCGGGGATGCGCGGGAAGGGCTGGCAGGACTCTTGGCAGAAGCCGATGCCGGCGACGGCGCTGCGGGCGCAGATCTCGGGGTTAGAGAACGAGGCGCAGGGGCGATCGCCCGCGAGCTCGGCCTCGGTGTCACAGAGTTGGGTGCAGCGGTTGATGGTGTTGCCGCCGGCATCGGTCTCGGCGCCGATGCAGAGGTAACCCTCTTGGCAGGAACCGGTCTCATCGCAGATCTCGTCGGGGCCGAAGGTGGTGTTGCCCGTGGAGGCAACGCAGGCCCAAATGTTCACGCCGGCGCGGCCCAAGAAGGGCTGGCAGGCCTCGTCCGCGGGGCACTGGCCAACCGAGAAGGCGCTGCAGGCCGTTCCGCAGAGGCCCGGACGGTTCCGCGGGGTGAAGTCGAAGGCGGCGAGGCAGGCGTCGCCACCGGTGCAGTCGGCGTTGCCGTTCGTCCGGTCGCAGGGGGCGACGCAGAGGCTGTTGGAGCAGAGCAGGCCGGGCGCGCAGATGTCACTGTCGGGAGGCGTCGTCGAGGTGTCGAGGCCGCAGGGCTCACCCTCGATGGCCGTGCCGGCGGAGATGCAGAAGCTGGCGCCGTGGCCGACGGGGAAGCAGGTGCCCACGCCGTCGCAGGCGGTTGCGTCGAAGATGTTCGTTGTGCAGTCGCCGGGGGTGCATGCGCCCGTCAGGCCGCTCGCGCTCGTGGCGCCAACATCAAAGCAGTAGGTGTTCAGCGGGCAGTCTTCCGAACTCGTCTCATCGGCGGTCTCGGCGTTGCAGAGCTGACGGCAGACAGCCGTCGCACCAGCGGTATCCGATACGCAGACGAACTCGTCGGTCTCCTGCGCCGCGGGATCGGTGCACTCCTGACCGTCTGCGATGCAGGGGTCGGGGAGCAGCTGCTCCACGCAGACACCGTTGACACAGATGAAGCCAGCGCCGAATTGAACCTCGCAGTCAGCGGTCCGGGTACACGAAACCCCGGTGTCGATGGTTCCGGTGTCGCCGGTTTCCTGACCCGTATCTACAGGGCTGGTATCGACGGTGCCGGTATCGACGGTGCCGGTATCTTCGGGGGTGGCATCGGGGTCGGTATCGGCCGTCGACGTGTCGTCCACGGTGCCGGTGTCTTGGCTGCTGCCGGTGTCGCGGATGGAGCCGGAGCCGGAGCCGGAGCCGCCACTACGGCGGGCAGCCTCCTCGCTGCATGCTGCAAGTGAGGTGGCGGTCAGGAGGAGGGTAAAAATGATAAGATGGCGAGACATCGCGGAGGCTCCAGTCGAAGAGAGAGTCGTTAGTATGCGGAGGTGGTTCGGAAGTCCCAGCTGCCGGTGGTCACGGAGCTCAGCGGCGCGACGGTACAGGAGACGACGCCCGACGAATTGCTCACAACGGTGACATCGGCGACCCGCCAGGAGTGGCCTGCGCAGGTGGCGGCGCCGGGGGTGGTCATGGGGACGGTGTCGGGCGCTTCACCGTAGAGGGCGAGCCGCTGTCCGCCGCACCAGATCTCGACCTTGGCGACGTTGCCGGCCGTGGGCGCGGTGTCGTACTGGTGAGCCATGATGCGGTAGGTCTCGCCGGCGCGCGGGCTGTCGTGGATGATCCACTCGGGGTCGGGGTCGTCGATGTTGTCGGTGACAAGGCGGGGGTTGGTGCAGGCGCTGAATCCATCTGCAGCGTTGGCAGCTTCGCAGTCGACGGCGGGGGTGTTGCTGTATCCCCAGTTTGTCCCGCTGCCGCCGAACGAAGAGGGAGGCCTGCAGTTGACGTAGTAGCAGTCGTTCGCGTCGACACAGAAGGCGCCTGTGTTGGTGGGTGCGGCCCGATGGAGGTGCAGATCCATGTCGGTTGTGCCCATCGTGCTCCACGAGAGGAAGACGTTGAGGCCGGCGCCGGGGAAGACCTCGAGCGGGTAGTTGCAGTTGCCGCTCCGGCCGTCGGCGTAGCTCACGTTGGCCGAGATGGTGTAGCGGCCCGGCGCCCGAAGCACGGCCGTGCCCGTCAGTCCGGCGACGGCGGTGGCCGCTCCGAACGGAGATGTGACGGTCCAGTTTCCGGCGGTCAGTGTGCCCAGCGCAGCGAAGGCGAGTGAGGGCTGGAAGATGTCGATGAGGCTGGCGGTATCCACGTCGGGGCAGAGCGGCGTGGTCGGGCAGAAGAGGCCGTCGTCGGCGCAGCCGTTGCAGTCGTTGTCGCGGCCGTCACAGAGCTCGGTGGTGTTGGAGACGCTGCGGTTGCAGGTGCCCCACTGCGGTGCGAGCCGGTTGGTGCAGACCTGAACGCCATCGATGCAACTTCCGATACCGCGCCGCTCGGAGCCGCCCGCGTAGCAGGGCTGCGTGGCGCCAAAGGTGCAGCGGCAGCCCTCGTCCACGGAGCCGTCGCGGTCGTTGTCGATGCTGTCGCAGACCTCGGTGCGCACTGGCGCGGGCGTAGGCGTGATGCATTCGCCGCCAGAGAAAACGCAGCCGGAGGCGGGGTCGCAGATTTCGCCGGCGCCGCAGAGGTTGTCGTCGGCCGTGGAGCTGCTCGTGCCGGCGCTGCAGAGCTCCACGGTGCAGGCGATGCCGTCGCTGAGCGTGTCGGTGTTGTCGGTCAGGACCACGACGGTGCCGGTGGAACAGGCGGAGCGGCGGCAGTCGCCATCGACGGGGTCGGTGAGGGCGATATCAGACGCGGGGTTGGAGCAGATGCCCGCGGTGCAGCGGTCGAGGGTGCAGGGGTTGGCGTCGTCGCAGTCGAGGCCTGAGAAGCACTCTGGCGGCGTAGTGTCGGTGGTGTCGACGGCTGTGTCTTCGACCGTCGTGTCGGTGGTCGTATCTACGGCTGTGTCTTCGACCGTGGTGTCGGTGGTGTCGGTGGTGTCGACGGCTGTGTCTTCGACCGTCGTGTCGGTGGTCGTATCTACGGCGGTGTCTTCCACCGAGGTGTCGGCGCCGGAGCCGTTGGTATCGCTTGAGGTGTCTGCGGAGCCGTCGGTGTCGGTCGAGGTGTCTGCGCCGGAGCCGTCGGTATCGATGGTGCCCGTGTCACTCCCTCCGCCCCCGCCGCCCCCGCCGCCCCCGCCCCGTCCTCCGCGAGCGGCGACCTCTGTGGTGCAGGCCGCGAGCGTTACGAGCGCAAGCGCGCAGACAATTCGAAGGGTGGAGCGTTGGAACATAGAGCCTCGCGTGAGTGGCGTTGAAAGATTCAGACCGGGCGGCGCGTCAGAGGACGGTCGCGAGCCAATCGAAGTTGATGGCGTCGAGCTGGAGCGAACCAGCGAACTGCCGGACCGGCCCGACGAAGGTGACGCACTGGCCGATGGCGGCTGCGGTCGACGCGGTGCGCAGCGTGACGATGTTGCCTGAACCATAGGTCAGGTCGAAGCACTTCGAAGTCCCGCCGCAGGCTGCGCCGCCGCCGCTGATGATGCCCTCCACCCGGACCAGCTCGGAGAGGTCGGCGAAGGCGACGGTGCTGTTCGAGCGCTCCAGCAGGTGGACGCCCGCGCCGCTGCTCACGAGCGTCCAGTTGCTGGCGGCCTGAATCTGCCCCATGCCTTGATAGCTGTTGACGGCCGAGACCGTGAAGTTGAGCCGCTGGCCCACCTGGATGGGGAAGGGCGGGACGTTGGCCGGATTGGTGAAGTCGAGCCGCACCTCCATGCTGCCGAACCGGTCGGCAACCCAGAAGTTGGATTGCGACGCGGGGACGGCCGCGGAGGAGAGGTAGGAGGTCGCAACCACCACCGCGCCGATGACGGAGATCGGCGCATCGAGCGTCGCGATGACTCCGTCCACAACGGGGAACTGCAGCGCCACGTTGCTCAGGTTCGCGTTGCCGTAGGTGAAGGCAGAGCGGGAGAGGACGGGCAGCGGGGTGCCGCCGGCGGGCGCAAACAGGCCGCCTACCTGACCCGTGTAGGTCGGGTCTGAACCGCAAACATAGGCGGGCGGGGTTGTGTCGACGGTGCCAGTATCAGTGGGCGTCGTATCGACGGAGCCGGTGTCCGTGGGCGTGGTGTCGACGGTGCCGGTGTCTGTGGGAGTGGTATCGACGGCGCCGGTGTCAGTGGTGGTTGTGTCGACGGTGCCGGTGTCGGTAGGCGTTGTGTCGACGGTGCCGGTGTCGTCCGGCGTCGTGTCTTCGATCGTCGTGTCATCGATCGTGGTGTCGGCCTGCGTCGTGTCG
>CAIQPA010000244.1 GCA_903873545.1 uncultured delta proteobacterium | reverse complement strand
GTGATGCGGAGTCGTGGAGACTCGGCCTGTTCGGTGGCTATCATGTTGCCGTGGGTGGCCCGCGTGGGCGATGGAGCAAGGCACTTTGCCATGGTTGGCAGTGCTCGTTAGTGCAAGAGCATGGAGTCGCGCCAAAAATGCGACGACAAGGATGGATGGCGATGCGCACCAGCACCGAGACGACGAGAGGTTTGCGCCACCTTGGCGAAGAGTTGGCACTGCCGGCGTTGCCGGTTGCAGTGGCAGAGGCGCTTGCGGAGCTAAACGCGCAGATGGAGGGCGAGGTGCGGACCGATGCGGTGCACCGGGCTCTCTATGCGACCGACGCGAGCATTTACGAGCTGGTGCCGTTCGGTGTGGCGCTGCCGAAGAGCGCAGCGGACCTGGTGAAGATTGTGAAGGCGTGCGCGGCGGCGGGGATTCCGCTGACGGCGCGGACGGCTGGCACGAGCCTGTCGGGTCAGGCGGTCGGGCCGGGGCTCATCGTCGATACCGGCCGCTTCTTGAACCGGGTGCTGTCGATTGATGTGGAGCGGCGCGAGGCGCGGGTGGAGCCCGGTGTGGTGCGCGACGAGCTTAACCGGCTGCTGCGTCCGCATGGGCTGATGTTCGGTCCGGATACTTCGACATCGAACCGCTGCATGGTCGGCGGGATGGTGGGCAACAACTCGTGCGGTTCGTACTCGATTTTTCATGGGACGACGCGCGAAAGCCTGGTGTCGATGGAGGTCGTTCTCTCCGACGGCTCGGTGGCCGAATTGGGCGAGATGGAGCGTGAGGGCTGGCTTGCGCGTGAGGCGCAAGGTGGGCTTCTCGGCAGCGCGATGCGTGAGGTTCGGGGGCTGGTGGAGGGGCAGGTGGAGGTGATCCGTGCAGCCTTCCCGAAGCGCGAGGTGAAGCGGCGTAACACGGGCTATGCGCTGGATGATCTGACCTACAGCTGGATGGGCGACGAGCCCGAGCGGAAGGCGAGCCTGGCGCGGGTGTTGTGCGGCAGCGAAGGGACGCTTGCGGTGACGCGCGAGGTGACGCTGAAGCTGGTTCCCGTGCCCAAGGCGACGATGGTGGTGGCTGCACATTTTGCGACCATCGACGAGGCGATGCACGCGACGGTGGAGGCGGTGAAGCATGGACCAGCGGCGGTGGAGCTGCTGGACAAGCGGACGCTGGACCTGTCGCGGCTCAACCTGGAGCAGGACCGCAACCGGTGGTTCCTGGAGGGCGACCCGGGTGCGATCCTGGTCATCGAGTTCTTCGACGAGACGTCGGAGGCGGCGCGGGCGCGCTGCGAAGGGGTGATTGCAGCGCTGCAGGCGGCGGGGCTGGGATATGCCTTCCCGATCATCGCGCCGCCGCGCATCAACAGCATCTGGGAGCTGCGGAAGGCGGGGCTCGGCGTGCTGATGGGCAGCCCCGGCGACAGGAAGCCGCAGACGCTGGTGGAGGATACGGCGGTGGCGGTGGCGGATCTGCCGGCCTACATTGCGGAGTTCGCGCAGCTGATGGCGCGCCACCAGGTGGACTGCGTCTACTACGCTCATGCCTCGGTGGGCGAGTTGCATATGCGGCCCGAGCTGGACTTCAAGCAGCCGGGGGATGTGGCGCGGGCGGAGGCGATCGCGGGCGACGTCGCCGACCTGGTGCGCAAGTACCGGGGTTCGCTGTCGGGCGAGCATGGCGATGGGCGTGTGCGGGGGCCCTACATTGCGCGGGTGATGGGGCCGGAGGCCTACGGCTGGCTGGAGCGGGTGAAGCAGGCCTTCGATCCGGCGGGCATCCTGAACCCGAACAACATCACGCAGACGCGGCCCATGACCGACGACTGGCGCTATCATGCGCAGTACGAGCATCGCGAAGTCGCGAGCGCCTTCGCCTATGCAGAGAGTGGCGGGCTGCAGCGAGCAGTGGAACGGTGCAACGGCGCAGGTGTGTGCCGCAAGACGCCGGCGATGGGCGGGACGATGTGTCCGTCCTACATGGTGACGGGCGAGGAGCACGACACGACGCGGGGTCGTGCGAATCTCTTTCGGTTGATGCTGCAGCAGGGGCCGGAGGCGATGTTCACTTCGCCGGCGCTGGGCGAGGCGCTGGAACTGTGCGTGGGGTGCAAGGCCTGCAAGAGCGAGTGTCCGGCGTCGGTCGATATGGCGCGGCTGAAGACGGAGTACTGGGCGGGACGGTATGCGCTGGAGGGGACGCCACTTGCAGCGCGGGCCTTCGCCGAGGTGACCGAGTGGTCGCGGCTTGTGCAGGAGCTGCCGCTGGGTGCGGCGGTGGCCAACTGGGTGAGCGGGACGGGCCTTGCCAAGGCGGTCATGGCGAAGGCGCTGGGGCTGTCGGAGAAGCGGACGATGCCGGCGATTTCGGGCAGCTCGTTTCATGACTGGTTCGGTGCACGGAAGCAGCCGTCGAGGCCTGGCGCGGAGCGGGTTTGCCTCTTCGTGGATGAGTTCACCGACCGGTATGAGCCGGAGGTGGGACAGGCTGCGGTGGCGGTGCTGGAGGCGGGTGGCTTTGAGGTCATTGCGCCGGTCTTTGCGCCTTCGGGACGGACCTATCTGAGCCGGGGATTGGTTGCCGAGGCGCGTGAGGTGATCGGGCAGAACGTGGTGGCGCTGGATCGGCTGCTGGACGACGTGGTGGCGGTGGTGGGGCTCGAGCCTTCTGCGGTGCTGACCTACATCGACGAGTCGGTCGACTTTGCCGATGTTCCGTGGCGCGCGGCTGCGGAGCGGGTTGCGAAGAAGGTGAAGCTGGCCGAGGATTTTGTGGGCGAGGTGGCGGCGCGTGAGCCGTCGCGCTGGTCGTGGCAGACAGAGCCGGAGCGGGTGATGCTGCATGGCCACTGCCACCAGAAGGCGCTGGTCGGGACGACAGGCGCGGTGGCGGCGCTCAAGGCTTCGGGCTGCAGCGTGGAGACGATTCCGAGCGGCTGCTGCGGCATGGCGGGTTCGTTTGGATATGAGGCGAAGAACTACGAGGTCTCGATGGCGATGGGCGAGCTGGTGCTCTTCCCGGCGGTGCGCGGTGCGGAGTCGACCGCGCAGGTGGTGGCTTCGGGGACCTCGTGCCGCCATCAGATTCACGATGGGACGGGGCGATCATCGTCACATGCGATGGTGGTTTTGGCGGGCCGACTGAAGCGCAGATAGCGTTCGCGCAAAAATCGACATCGCCGTCGGCAACAGCGGCGCGCAGACGACGACAAGGGAGGAGAGCGGATGGAGAGCATGGAGCTCATCCCAGGCCGCGCGACTCTTTGTGTGTGAGGTCTGCGATGAGGATGATGCTCGGTAGATGGGTTCTGATGGCGGCTTTGTGCTCGCTCTGTTGGGGGTGCGAACCCGGGAGTGAGGCCGGCACGGCGGCGGTTCGGTTGCTGCGAGGAGGGGCGGGGGAAGCCTACGGACTCAAGGTGACCGAGCCGTCGCCGGGCGAACGGCTGACGGGCCGTCGGGTGATGGTGCGTGGCTGGGCGGGCGAAGGCATCAGTGCGGTCATGGTCGAGGAGCGTGAGGCGGTGCTGCTGCGCAGCGCCTGGCAGGCGGAGCTGGTGCTGGAGCCGGGGCAGAAGTCGGTGACGGTGGCGGCGCTCTCAAAGGGGCAGGTGGTGGCGACGGCGCGGGTCGCTGTAGAGCCGCCACAGGTTGGCTCGAAGGTGAAGCGCGTTGTTGCGGAGGTCCGACCGCGTCGGGTTGCCGCGGGCGGGCGGGCCACGGTGTCGTGCGTAGCGGAGGCGGAGGATGGGCTTCCGATCACGGTGCGGCGGCCCTTCGCCATCATCTCGAGCGGGCCTGTGACAGCGCTGGACAGCCGTCACTATCGGACGGAGGCGGCAGGCCGTGCTGCCTTTGTCTGCATGACCGACGACGCCACGCTGAGCTCCGACGAGGCGCTGCTGGAGGTGTTGGCGGGGCCGACGGTCCGGACGGTGGCGACGGTGAATGGGCTGCAGGGCGAGGTGGTTGCGGAGGCGGGCGAGAGGCTTGCCGTAGGCTGCCGGAGCTTCGATGCGGGGGGCGCGGAGCGGCGCGACGAGGAGGCTGTGGCGCAGTTTGACTGGCTGGGCGATGGCGTGATGTGGGAGGGTGCCAACCTTGCCCGTCTGACCCGAGCGGGCGAGTATCGGCTGCGCTGCCTTTCGCCGGGCGCCAAGGAGTCGGCGGCGACGCGTGTGGTCGTGACCCCTGAGCAGGGGTCGCTTCGGGCGGAGGTGAGCCTGCATCCGGCGCGTGAGGTTGTGGGCGGAGATCAGGTCCGGCTCGCGACGGCGCGGCTCGATCAGTTCGGCAACCGTGTTCCGCGGGGAGCAGGCCGGCCAGAGCTCTGGTTCGCGCCGGAGGATGGGAGCGAGCCGGTCTCTCTGGTGCCCGTTGCGGGGAGCGATGAGGAGCTCACGTTTTCTGTTCCGCGGGTAGGAGGAAGGCTTGAGGTGCGGCCCGGGACCGTGACGCCGGGCGGCGGTTCTGCGCCCCCCGACCTTCCCACCGGGGTCTCGGTGCAGCCTGCTTCTTCTGTCCCGCTGCGTGGGCAGTGTGGTCCCGCGCTGATGGTCGAGCGGGAGGGGGCGCTGGCTGCCTACCGGATCGGTCTCATCGGGTTTGATCCGACCACGGACGAGGTGGAGGTGGAGGGCAACGGCCACCTTGCGCTGCATCGGGAGGCCGACGGACGAGGCGCTCGGATGGCCGTCACTGCAGGGGCCGCGGGGAGCTGGATCGATGTCTGGCAGCCGGTGGCGACGGGTCGCAACTTTGTGGGGTTCAAGCTGTATCGGAACATCTGGGAGGGACGCTGGCACCGTCGAGAGCTGCTGTTCGAGGACTTCTGCACCTACCTGACGGCGCCACGAATTGTGCCGTTTGGCGAACCGGTGGCCCACGCGCTGGAGGGTCGGATGAACCAGGTGGGGCTGGATGATGGCGGCGCTACGGCGACGGCGATCGCCTCGGTGGTGAACACCGCAGTGACGGCGTCGAACTTCACGGCGCAGCTCGAGGCGGCGCTGCAGGCCGATCCCGTGCTGCTCGAGGGTGTGACGGCCGATGACTACTACAACGAGCTGGATCACTGCGAGGCGAGCTTGAATCCGCTGGACTGGGGGATTTGCCTCGCGGAGGTGCTGGGCGAGACGCTGGAGGCAGTGTCGAATGCGGTCGGGGTTTCGCGCATCTGGGATGCCTGCGTGGAGGCGCATGAGGGGGTTCGGGCCAGCGACCCGCAGCTGTCTCTCTGGTTCTCGAGCAACCCCGACGAGCCCTCGATCGAGGCAAGGGTGGAGGTGGGGCGCATCGAGGTTCCGCTCAACCGGTGCATCTTCGACGATCCGCATGGGATGTTGCAGTTGAAGAACCTCTCGGTGCACGCGCGGTTCGGCGTGGCTGTGTCGGAGGGGCTGGCGACGGTCCGAGCGCGCGAGGTGGAGATCGAGTCGCTCGATGTGGAGGGCTACCTCTCATTCTTAGGCGCCGACTTTTCGCTTCCGTCGAGCGCCGTGGCGCGGGCGCGGGAGCAGGCGGAGGTGGTGCTGGAGCAGGAGCTCTCGCGCTACCTCTCCATGGCCCTGACGCAGCGCCCGCTGGAGTCGTTCGACATCGGCTTCGCGCTGCCGCCGCTGGGCGAGCTGCTGGGTGAGGCGCCTGCAGCGGAGCGGGCGCGGGCCGGGTTCCAGATGCAGCTGAGCGAGCTTCATGTGAGCCCAAACGGCTACCTGCAGGCAGGAGTCGCAAGCCGGATGAGCGGGGTATCGGGGGGCCGGTCCGGGCTTGTGGCGGCAATGCTGATGCCGTCGTATCTGCTTCCCGGCAGCGGCGCGCCGGTGGTGCCTCCGACAGCACACGAGCCGCTCGGCGTCTCGCTGCAGCAAGGTTGGCTGAATGGCTTTGGACATGCTGCGTGGCAGGCGGGCTTCATGGATGGCTACCTGCCGATGCGGACCTTCTCGGCCTCTGCGCAGGATGCCTTCACGGAGATGCTGTCGGCCTCTGTCGCAGGTGATCCCACGGAGCTCGAAAGGCTGCGCACGTTTTCGCTAGACGAGGGGGGGCTGGGCATCGGCATCGCGTCGGAGCTCCCGATCTCGTTGGAGGGTTTTGATGCCGAGACGGGCGACGCCTGGCTCGGGGTGGGCCCGGTGGTGATGGACCTGTCGAACTGCGCGAAGGCTGGCTGCCCGAGCGTGGCGACCCTGCCGATGACGGCGCGGCTTGCGGCGGGCGCGTTGGGGCTGGTCCCGCCCGTCCGGGTCGCGGCGCGGCTCCGGGCCCGGCTCGAGGTGGGCGAATCGAACAGTGTAGAGATGCGGGGGCTCAACATCCGATCGTCGAGCGTTGCGGAGGAGGATCTCTGGGTCGCGCTCGACCGCTCGCTGACGCCGGCGGCCGTGGAGCAGGCGCTCGCAGTTGCGGGATTGGAGCGGTCAGCGCTGGTGGCGCTGGTGACCCAGATGCTGACGGAGGAGGTTGTGCCTGCCCTCGGGACAGTGGGGCCGGTTGCCTTCCCCGCCTTTCGGACAGACTTCGCGGGACTGGGTTCTTCGAGCAGCCTGGCCGTAACGCTGGTTGACGAAACGGAGCTGCTTGAGCTCGACCGGCTCTCGTCGGAGACGGGCCGCTTCTTCGTCACGACGGGCCTGCAGACCGCGCTGTCGGGAGGTGTGCCGTGAGTGGGGCAGGACGGCTGCTCGCGGCCCTTCTGCTGGCCATTGCAGCGATGCTGGCCGGATGTGCGTCAGCGGAGGTGGAGGAGCCACCCTTCGATGCAATGTCAGGGCCGCGGTTCGTGCGCATCGCGCCGGGGGAGGTGGCAGCGGCAGGTGCTGCCGTGGAGACGCCGCTCTGGGTGATGACGACCGAGGTGACGCGGTCGGAGTGGCAGGCCTTCGGTGGCGCCGAGACGCTCGGCGGTGACCTCTGCGGCGATAGCTGCCCGGTGACGGCGATGACCTGGGGCGAAGCGGCGGCGCATGCCAATGCCCGGAGCGAGGCGCTGGGGATTGCCGCCTGCTACGACCTGAGCGGCTGCGCGGAGCAGCAGGTGACACTGCCGCTGGTGCCGGGGCAGTCGCTGCGGAGGCGCGAGGCGCTGGTCTGCACAGAGAGCGTGGCTGCGCGACCGGCCTGCGCCGGGTTCAGGCTTCCGACACGGGCAGAGTGGCAGTACCTCGCTCGGGCGGGCGGTGCGCACGAGCTTTGGGCCTGCGCGGGGGACGGATGTGAGGCGCGCGGCGCTGCGGCAGTGGAGGCCTGGTCGATGGAACAGCAGGCGGCAACCGGCGGCCTCTGGCTGCCCTACCCTGCAGGCTGGTTCTGGGAGCCGAACGGGTTCGACCTGCGAGGCTTCTCGGACAATGCGTCGGAGTGGGTGGAGGCCGAGGCGGTGCGCGCCTTGGGCGAGCGGTGTGGCGACTCCTACATGCCACGCGGCGCGAGCGGCTCACTTGCCTGCGACCGGCTCCCGGTGAGCGGCTTCTCGGCGACGACGGGGCTGCGGCTGGTGCGACGGGCCGATTAGGCTCGCGCGGCTATCGCTTGATGCAGCGGCCGTCGCTGCATCGGAAGAGTACTCCGCACTGGAAGTCGTAGCTGCAGTCCGGCGTGTAGCTTGTGCCATACTTTGGCGGTGGCGGCGGGGCATAGCTCTGGCCGCCCGTGGCGTTGACCCGCTGCGCACAGAAGCCGCGGTAGTCGCCTACGCCCTTCACGCAGGCCTTTCCGTAGCCGCACTCGAAGTCCACGCTGCAGCCTCTGGTGTCGCTGTCGGGGCCCGGCATGCACTGCTTGTAGACCTCTCCTGGCTGCTTGATGCAGACCTCGCCGGGGCCGCAGAAGCGGCTGCTCTGGCAGTCGACGGTGGCAAACCGGGGCGGCTCGCTCTGGCCCGCCGCCGTCGAGGGCGCGTAGGCGTACTGGGAGGGCGGCAGGCAGGCCAACTGCAGCAGCAGCGCCGTCATTGCCGCTACGATGTGGGCGAGGCGGGACGACAATCTTGGGGCCGAGGTTTGCATCGTGCTAGAGCCGCTTGCGAGGGCTGCGCGTTGCAGCCCGGTTCCCCCACCGGAAGGAGCGGTAGATGGCGACAACTTCTGCCCCAAGTCGGCATCTGATGCAACTGCGATGCCTGCTGGGGATGGCGGCACTGTTTGTGGTGTTTTCGGCCTGCAGCGGAGCGAAGCCAACCGGCACGCCCGAGGCAGCGCCGCGCGAAGCTGCAACGACCGCGGGGAGCGGCGCGGCTCCCATCGCGCTGCCGCCGCTCACCCTCGATGCACGCCCCGAGGGCCGGATCATCGACGCGCATGCCCACTTGGGCGACGCCTCGCTTGCACCCGTGATCCAGAGCGTGATGGAGGAGAACGGCATCGACTATCTCTTCAACCTCTCGGGCGGCTCGCCGCGGCGCGGCATGGCCAACGCGCTGGCGCTCGAGAAGGCGACAGGCGGTCGCGTGCTCCACTTCATGGTGCCCTTCTATGAGGGGATTGACGAGCCTGCCATCGGCGAGACGCTCGCCGCGGAGCTCCGCATCACGGTGACGAAGTTCGGCTACGCAGGCCTCAAGATCCCCAAGTCGCTCGGCCTCTACCTGCGTGACGACAACAACAAGCTGATTGCAGTTGATGACACCCGCCTCTTCCCGCTCTGGCGCGAGGCCGGCGCGCTCGGGGTTCCGATCTTCATCCACGTTGCCGACCCCGCGGCCTTCTGGAAGCCCTCCACGCCCGACAACGAGCGGTTCGAAGAGCTCTCCGCACACCCCCGCTGGTCCTTCGCAGACAGCTCCGTCTATCCGCCACGCGAGGAGCTGCTCCGGGGCTTCGAGGCGCTCGTGAAGCAGTTCCCCGCGACCACCTGGGTGGGCGTGCACGCCTGCCACAACGCAGAGGACCTCGCCTACATCGAGCGGATGCTTTCGACCTACCCCAACCTCTCGATGGACATCGGCGCGCGGGTCCCCGAGCTGGGCCGACACCCCGCCGAACAGGTGCGAGCACTCTTTGAGCGATTCTCCGACCGCATCCTCTTTGCGACCGACGTCGGCATCATGAGAGACCGCGCCGGCGACACCGCCTTTACGCTCGGCTCCTCCGGCCTCGAGCCCGATAGGCGGGAGGCGGTGAAGCCCTTCTACGACGCCCATCACCGCTACCTCGAGACGGGCGACCGAGGCATTGCCCATCCCACGCCGATTCAGGGGCGCTGGACCGTAGATGCCATCGCGCTCGATGCCGCAACGCTCGACAAGCTCTACTACCTCAACGCCTATCGGCTTGTGGTAGGGCCAACGCTACAGCGGCGCGCGAAGATTGCGGCTGGGATCGCGCCCTAGACGAGTTGCGCGTAGCCGCGGGGGCGCGGGAGCTCCGAGAGTTCGAGGCGCTCCACATGGGCGAGCGCCGCGATGACGCTGGCCTCGTCCCATGCGTCGCCAACAAACTGCAGGCCTACGGGCAGCCCGTCGAGCATGCCGACAGGCGCTGAACCTGCGGGCAACCCGGTGAGGTTGCCGAGCCAGGAGAAGCGGCAGAGCGCGGCGGTCTCTTCGGGGTCGAGGATGTGGCGGTGGTCGGCGCTGGCGGGGTAGCTGGGCGCGAGCAGATCGGTGGTGGGCAGGCAGAGCAGGTCGACGCCTGCGAGCGCGCGCGCCGTGGTGCGGCGGAGGGTGGCGCGGGTGCGAGCGCCGTAGAAGTATTCGCGCGCCGAAAGCGTGTCGAAGGAGGCGAGGACCAGCTTGATGTCGTCGCCGGTCAGGTGGGGAATCGACGCGAGGTGGTCGAACAGGCCGCCCATGCTCTCGGCGCCGATGGCCAGCGAGCCCATGGCCTCGGTCTGGTCACCGAGCTCGATATCGAGGTCGACGATGATGGCGCCTTCGCGGACGAGCGCCTCGACGGCGGTGCGGCAGACGGCTGCGATGCGGGGGTTGGCCCGCTTCCAGGCCCAGGACCAGAGCCCGATGCGACAGCCTCGGATGCCGCGACCGAGCGCCCGGTTCCAGCTCGCGCGGAGGTCGGGGTTGCTGGGCGCAAGGCGCGACATGGTGTCGCCGGGATCGGTCGCCTCAAAGGGGGTGAGGAAGTCGACGAGCGAGGCGGTCGTCTGGCCGATGGGCCCGAGCGTGGCGACGGAGGAGCCGGAGCCCCAGAGGTCGCCGGTGCGACCGATGCGGGCGAAGGTGGGCTTGAGCCCGAAGAGTCCGTTGAGGGCGGAGGGGATGCGAATGGAGCCGCCGCCGTCGGAGGCGAGCGCAACCGGCGCGAGGCCGAGCGCGACGGCTACCGCGCTACCCGTGGAGCTGCCGCCCGCGCCGAGGTTCTCGTGGTAGAGGTTGCGGGGCATGAGGAAGTGGGGGTTGATGCCGGTCGGCGCCATGCCCCATTCGGTGCAGTGTGTGGTGGCGTAGAGCAGTGCGCCCTGGGCACGTAGCGAGGCGGCCGCGAAGCCGTCTTCCTCGGAGATGGCGGAGAGGTAGGAGCTGCCGCCGCGGAGGGCGACGCCGCGGAGCGGCTGGTGGTCTTTGATGGGGATGGGCTGGCCGTCGAGCGGTCCGAGCTGACGGCCTTCGCGCCACCGTGTGGTGGAGGCCGCGGCGGCCTCGTGGTCGAAGGCCAGGGTGACGAGCGGCGAGTGGAGGGCGCGGCCAAAGTCCCCGGCACCGACGCGCGCTTCGAGCTGCCCCAGGAGCGCGGTTGGCGTGGTCTCTCCCGACGCGAACTTGGCTGCGATTTCGCGGGTGCCCTGGCGGCTGCGCGACACCGGCAGTCCGCAGTCGCCGTTGCCCCAGCTTCGGGGCGGCGCGCCGGCGACAACCTGCGGGAGGTTGTCGAGCGGCATGCGGGCGACGGTGGGGAGCGACATGAGGCGGTCGATGCCGAAGACGCCCTCCACCTGCTTGCGGAGGAGGAAGCGGCCTGCAGCTGTGCCTGCAAGACTGGCTGCGAGACGCAGCGCTGCACCTTCGAGTCGTATGCCCTTCATCGGTGCCTCAACTTCGGTTTTTGTTCTTGGCGGTTGGATCGATGGCGGGGTTGGCCGCGGTGCGGGCGCCGGTCGTTGCGGGCGCGGCCGGCGGTGCCTCAAAGAGGTCGATGAACTGGCGGCTGCTGCGGGCGTGGCGAGCGGCCTCTTCGATGTCGACCTCGCCGGTCCGCACGAGGTCGAAGAGGGCCCGGTCCATGGTCTGCATGCCCTCGCCGCGCGAGGCCTCCATGAGCGACAGCGCCTGGTGCATCTTGTCGTCGCGGATGACTGCGCGGATGGCGTTGGTGGCCACCATGGTCTCGAAGGCTGCGACGCGGCCCTTGCCGTCTGCGCGGGGGAGGAGCCGCTGGCTCACAACGCCGAGCAGCGAGGCGGCGAGCTGCGACCGCACCTGGGGCTGCTGGTGGGCGGGGAAGACATCGATGATCCGGTTGATGGACTGGATGGCATCATTGGTGTGCAGCGTGGCCAGAACGAGGTGGCCCGTCTCGGCGGCGGTAAGCGCAGAGGAGATGGTCTCGAGGTCGCGCATCTCGCCGACGAGGATGACATCGGGGTCCTGCCGGAGCACATGCTTGAGTGCTGCGGAGAAGGAGTCGGTGTCGGCGCCGACCTCGCGCTGGTCGATGGTCGCCATGCGGCTGGCGAAGACATACTCGATGGGGTCTTCGACCGTGACGATGCGGCAGGAGCGGGTGGTGTTGATGCGCTCGACGAGGCAGGCCAGCGTGGTGGTCTTGCCGGCGCCAGTAGGTCCTACGACGAGCAGCAGCCCCTGGTTGCGCTTCACGAGCGCCTGCACCTGCTCGGGGATACCGAGCAGCGCTGCGTCAGCCGGCAGCGCGGGGATGAGGCGGAGTGCGGCGGCCATCTGGCCCCGCTGGAAGTAGGCGTTGATGCGGAAGCGCTGGCCGTTGTCGAGCTGCACGGCGAAGTCGAGCTCCCGCTCGAGTTCGAAGACCGTGCGCTGGCGGCCGGTGAGCACCGAGAAGAGCAGCAGGCGGAGGTCACCGGCAGACAGCGGTGCCATCTCAAGCGGGCGGAGGCGACCGCGGATGCGGAGGATGGGTGCTCGGCCCACGGCGAGATGGAGGTCGGAGGCACCCTGCTCGAGCGCGAAGGCGAGCAGCGCCTTCATGTCGAGACCGAAGCGGGCAACGGTGCTGGCCGACTCGCGCGAGACACCGGCAGCACTCGTGGTCATGCCCTGGGCGGCGAGCGCGAACTCCTCGGGGTTGGAGGCGTTGGCGCGGGCCGTCTCGTAGTTGATCTCGCCTCGTTCGTAGAGCTCGAGCACCGAGCGGGTGAAGCTGCGGGAGCCGGGATCGACGGTGGCGCGGAGGAAGTCTGTGACCTCTTCGACCCGCTGCTCGCGGATGAGGCGGGCAAAGGTGGGACCCATGGTGACGAGCTCGAGCGCGAGCGCCCGCCCTGCCCCGTCGGCGCGCGGAAGCAGCCGCTGCGAGACGATGCCGCGAAGGGTAAGCGAGAGGTCGAGCGCGAGCTGTGCGCGCTGCTCGTCGGGGACCATGGAGAGCAGCCGAAGAAGGGTCTGCGGCGCATCGACCGTATGGAGCGAGGCGATAACGAGGTGGCCGGTGAGGGCCGCTGCGATGGCGACCTCGGTGGTCTCTCGATCGCGGAGCTCGCCGATGACAATCACATCGGGGCTCTGACGGAGCACCGTCCGAAGCGCCGAGGCGAAGCTGTCGGTGTCGGTGCCAACCTCCCGCTGCGTGATGCGGCTGCAGATGTCGTGATGGACATACTCGATCGGGTCTTCGATGGTGACGATGTGGCGGGCGTCGGCCTGGTTGATGCGGTGGATGAGCCCCGAGATGGTGGTGCTCTTGCCCGAGCCCGTTGCACCGGTGACGAGGACCAGGCCGCGGGTCTCCGCGGCGAAGGCGGTCACAGCGGGGAGGTGG
>CAIQPA010000243.1 GCA_903873545.1 uncultured delta proteobacterium | reverse complement strand
GTGGGCTGGAGCAGGCCTACACGCGCTGGGAGCGGGCAGAGTCGCTGGTCGCCTCGTCGCGGAGCCGTGCGGAGCTTTCGAAGGCGCTGCTGGAGCAGGCGAAGCGGTCGGAGGCGGGTGGAACGGCGAGCCGGCTCGATGTGGAGCTGGCGCAGTCGCAGGCCTACGGAGCCGAGCTGGCGGTGGTTCAGGCCGAGGTGGAACAGACGGCCTCGGTGGTGGCGTTGTATCGGATGGCGGGTCTGGCGAAGCCGGGCGAGCCGCTGCTGAAGTAGGCGAGGCGACGATGGGGTTCGGATTCAAGTGGGGCAGTGGAGCGGAGCCGCCTGTGGGCCGCTCTCAGGCGCTGGTGATCAGCGGTGTTCATGCGGTGAGTGGCCGGCCGATGCAGGAGCCGCCGCCGGAGGGCATGGAGGAGATCTGGTTCGGCATGGGCTGCTTCTGGGGCGCGGAGCGCCGGATGTGGCAGCGGGCCGGGGTCTGGGTTACAGCAGCGGGCTATGCGGGCGGCACGACGCCGAACCCGACCTACCGCGAGGTCTGTGACGGGGCGACCGGCCACACCGAGGTGGTGCGGATTGTCTTCGACCCGGCCGCGGTGTCGCTCGAGGCGCTGCTGAAGCTCTTCTGGGAGAGCCACGACCCGACGCAGGGGATGCGCCAGGGGAACGACGTAGGCACGCAGTACCGGTCGGCGATCTACTTCACGAGCCACCTGCAGGGTGAGCGGGTGCGGCACTCGCGAGACGGCTACGAGTCGGCGCTCCGCGCGGCAGGTCGCGGCGGCATCACCACGGAGATTCTTGGCGCGTCGGCCTTCTACTACGCGGAGGAGTATCATCAGCAGTACCTGCAGAAGAACCCCGATGGCTATTGCGGGCTGCGCGGAACGGGTGTTGAATGTTCGGCCGCGGCGCCGGAATAGGCGCCGGTTGAGGCAGGCAGGGAGCGACGATGATCAACACGAACGACTTCAAGCGTGGCACGCGGATTGAGATCGATGGCGAGCCCTACGCCATCTCGGACATGAGCACGCAGACGACGGGTGGCCGCGGCGGCCAGACGCTGTTCCGTTGCAAGCTTCGGAACATCAAGACGGGCGTGCTCATGGATCGCACCTTCTCGGGTGGCGACCGGGTGAAGTCGCCCGACTTCGAGATCCGGCCGGCCGAGTACCTCTACGATGAGGGTGGCGAGACCTACTACTTCATGGACAAGTCGACCTACGAGCAGTTCCCGCTGAAGCGGAAGGATGTGGAGGAGGAGCTGCCCTTCATCCGTGCGAACGATGAGGTGCGGGCGCTGGTCTTCAATGGCAACTGCATCGGCATCGAGTTGCCGGCGACGGTGGAGCTCGAGGTGGTTTATGCGGAGCCTGGCGTGCGGGGCGACACCGTGAATGCGGCGCTGAAGCTGGCCCGCGTGGAGACGGGGCTGGAGCTCAAGGTGCCGCTGTTTGTGGAGGCGGGCGACCGCATCGTGGTGGACACGCGCGAGGCGCGCTACCTACGGCGTGCCGGCGCCTGACCGGACGAAGAACCTAACTGCTAACCGGGCCGGAGCTTTGCCCGAGACCAAGGAGAAGAGCGATGTCGAATGCGGTCATTTTGGATGTGGTGCGCACGCCGATCGGCAAGCGCGGTGGAGCCCTGTCGACGATGCGGGCCGACGAGCTTGCGGCGCTGCCGCTGGCGGAGCTTGCGCGGCGCGGCGTGCTCCCCGTGGAGACGCTGGAAGATGTGGTAATGGGTTGTGTGACCCAGACGGGCGAGCAGGGTTTCAACATTGCCCGCGTCGCGGCGCTGATGGCGGGCTACCCCGTGACGGTGGCCGGCACCTCGGTGAACCGGCAGTGTGGCTCGAGCCTGCAGGCGCTCAACTTCGTCGCGCACGGCATCATGGCCGGTCAGTCCGACGTTGCGGTTGCGGCGGGTGTGGAGTCGATGTCGCGCATCGCGATGGGCTCAGACGCCGCCGAGATTTCGGAGAAGCTGACGGAGCGGTTCGATATCATCCCGCAGGGTCTGTCGGCGGAGCTGATCGCGGAGAAGTGGGGCCTTTCGCGCGGGGAGCTCGATGCCTTCTCGTCGATGAGCCACGAGCGTGCGCTTGCCGCCCAGGCGAGCGGCCGGTTCGATAGCGAGATCTTCGCGGTCCACACGACGACGCCCGACGGCGCGCCGATTGTGGTGACCCGTGACGAGGGGCCTCGCGAGGGCTCGACCATCGAGAAGTTGGGCAAGCTCAAGCCGGCCTTCAAGACGAACGGTCTCATCACGGCGGCCTCGTCGAGCCAGATCTCGGACGGCGCTGCCGCCGCGCTGCTCTCCTCGGCCTCGTTTGCTGCCAAGCATGGTGCCACGCCCCGCGCCCGCATCGTTGCAACGGCGGTCTCGGGCGTGGACCCGACCATCATGCTGACGGGTCCCATTCCGGCGACCAAGAAGGTGCTCGAGCGGGCCGGTCTGACCATCGCCGACATCGACCTGTTTGAGATCAACGAGGCCTTTGCCTCGGTGGTCCTGGCCTGGGCGAAGGAGACGGGCGCTGACCTGTCGAAGACCAACGTGAACGGTGGCGCCATCGCACTCGGTCACCCGCTCGGCTGCTCGGGCGTTCGCATCATCGGCACGCTGCTGAACGAGCTGGAGAAGCGCGACCTGCGGTATGGTCTTGCGACCCTCTGCATCGGCTTCGGCCAGGGCGTTGCGACGATCATCGATCGCAAGCCGCAGTAGCCTTCAACGACTCTACACACACTGAACTTCGGAGAGAGAACATGGGATTGCTGGATGGAAAGGTAGCGATCGTAACGGGTGCCGGCGGCGGCCTCGGTCGGAGCCACGCGCTGCAGCTTGCGCGCGAAGGTGCCCTGCTGGTCATCAACGACCTTGGCGGCGCGCGTGACGGCGTGGGCACGAGCTCGGCCGCAGCCGAGATGGTTGCGGAAGAGATTCGAGCGGCGGGCGGCAAGGCCGTGGCCGACTTCAACAACGTGGCGACACAAGAGGGCGCAGCGGGCATCGCGAAGAGCGCGCTCGACGCCTTCGGCCGCATCGACATTCTGGTCAACAACGCGGGTATCCTGCGCGACAAGACCTTTGTGAAGATGACGCAGGACCAGTGGGACGCGGTCATCGCGGTGCACCTCACGGGCACGATGCTGGTGACGCGGGCCTGCCTGCCGGCGCTCATGGAGAGCGGCAGCGGTAGCATCATCAACACCACCTCGATCGCCGGCCTCAAGGGCAACTACGGGCAGTCGAACTATGCGGCGGCGAAGGCGGGCATCTGGTCCTTCACCAACGTGATTGCGATGGAGCTGGGCCGGTCGGGTGTGCGTGCGAACTGCATCGCACCCATCGCCAAGACCCGGATGACGGAAGACATCGACATCGTCGCCGACGACCAGAAGCCGGAGTATGTCTCGCCGATGGTGGTCTTCCTGGCGAGCGACCTGGCGGCAGAGGTGACGGGCCGGACCTTCGGCTGCCACGGCGCCGAGATCATCGAGTACAAGATGCTGCTGACGCCCGGTGCGCAGCGTGATGATGGCCACTGGACGGCGCAGGAGATCTCGCGTCGTCTGCCGGAGATCGAGGCGCTCTCGGTGGGTGCGGCTCCCGCTCCGGCTGCGGCTCCTGCGGCAGCAGCGCCAGTCACGCCGGCTCAGGTGACCGACGAGGTCTTCTCGCGCATGGGCGAGGCCTTCCTTCCGGAGAAGGGTGCTGGCTGGACGGCCAACCTGCTCTTCGACATCAAGGGGATTGGCGAATACTCGGTGGCGATTTCGGGCGG
>CAIQPA010000242.1 GCA_903873545.1 uncultured delta proteobacterium | reverse complement strand
TGCCTTCGGGTGCGAGGCGGGGGCCTGCAGTGCACCGCCGGTGGATCCCTGCGAAGGGGTGACCTGCAACGCACCGCCTGCTCCGCGTTGCAACGCGACCGTGGCGGTGGTTGCTGATGTTGCCGGAACCTGCACTGACGGCGCCTGCGTCTATGAGACAACCGACACCGATTGTGCGACTGCTGGACAGGTCTGCGACGCGGGTGCCTGCCGCGCGCCGCTGCCTTGCGACGGAGTGACCTGCGATGCGGCCCCGGCTGCCTTCTGCGATGGCCGCACGGCGGTTGCCTACCCCACAGCGGGTATCTGTGACGCTGGAACCTGCAACTACCAGGAGGTTCGGACCGCTTGCGTCGGCGCGAACGACTGCATCGACGGCGCCTGTGTGGCCGTAGACCGCTGCAGCGGCGTGAGCTGCGATGCACCGCCGGCGCCCTTCTGCCGCGGCACTGTCGCGACGGGCTACGACGCTGCAGGTAGCTGCGAGGCTGCGACGGGCAACTGCTCTTACAATACCAACGAGACCGATTGCGCCGCGTCAGGGCTTCGCTGCGTCTCTGGCACCTGTCAGGTCCTCCCGGGCGACCCCTGCGCCGGCGTTGTCTGCAATGCGCCGATTGGTGCGACCTGCGATGGTTCCATCGCCAACACCTTCCTTGGGGCCTGCAACCCGCGCACCCGCGCCTGCGAGTACACCACCCCCACGGAGATCGACTGCTCGGCGACCGGGCTCGAGTGCGTTTCGGGGCGTTGTCTGCCGCCCGACCTCTGCGCCGGCGTGAGCTGCGATGCACCGCCGGTTGCGACGTGCGAGGGCACCGTCTCTGTGGTCTCTACGCTACCGGGTCTCTGCGACGAGGGAAGCTGCGGATACAGCGTTGTTCGGACCAACTGCGCTGCGCGCGGCTTCATCTGTCAGGATGGCTTCTGCACCGACCCTGCCGCCTGTATCGGCGTGACCTGCGATGCGGCGCCCGCGCCAACCTGTGTGGGCGAAGTGGCCGTGGCTTTCGGGAGCGCAGGCAGCTGCCGCGATGGTGAGTGCTTCTACCCGGAGACGAGCGAGGATTGCGGCGCCTACGGTGGTACCTGTCTCGGCGGCGAGTGCGACTACTCGGGCTCCTGCAACGTGGCGGACTGCATCACGCCGCCCATCAGCTCCTGCGACGGCAACGTAGCAGTGCGCTACCCCGCCAACGGCAGCTGTGTGCGCGGAGCCTGTGGCTACACCGAGACCCGCGTGGATTGCGCTGCGCGCGGCAGCACATGCGAGGACGCGGCCTGCCTCAACATCGATCTCTGCGAGGGCGTCGTCTGCACCGAGCCCCCGGCCAACCGTTGCATCGGCGAGAACCTTCGCAGCTTCGGCGAGGGCATCTGCAATCCGGGCACGGGTGTTTGCGAGTATGCGCCCATCAACACCGATTGCACCGCCAACGACGCCACCTGCGTTTCTGGCGGCTGCCTGCCCAACGACCTCTGCGCTGGCGTCACCTGCGATGCGCCTCCTTCGCCGGCCTGCGCTGGTGGCTCAGCCGTCACCTATGCGCTGCCTGGAAGCTGCGTCGCCGGCGACTGCTTCTACGCGGAGGCCTTCGAGGACTGCGCGGCCGAGGGCGGTTTCTGCCTTTCGGGCGCCTGCGAAATCCCCGATCTCTGCCTCGGCGTGAGCTGCAATGCGCCGCCGGCCGACCTCTGCGTTGGCGACACCGCGGTGGTCTTTGGTGCGTCAGGCCTCTGCCTGTTGGGCGACTGCAACTATCAGCGGACGGAGACCGACTGCGCGCTCGCCGGCGGCGAGTGTGCCGACGCGGCCTGCCAGTCGGTTGACCGTTGCGCCGACGTGAGCTGCGACGCTCCCCCGGCAGACAGCTGTGACAGCGGCGCGGTGCTCCGGCTCTACAACGGCGTCGGTACCTGCAACGCCGCCACAGGCGCCTGCGACTACCCGACCGGCACCGTCGATTGCACGGAGAGCGGCGCTGTCTGCGCGGATGGCGCCTGCTTCTCGAACGACCCCTGCTTCGAGGTGACCTGCCCAGCCTTCTCCGAGCCCTACTGCGCGGGCGATCAGTCCGTCACGGTCGGCGAGGGCATCTGTGTTGACGGCGGTTGTGATTACGATGCCTCGCTCTCCTATGAGGACTGCACGCTCATCGGCCGCGTCTGCGTTGCCGGCCTCTGCCAGCTCCCTGTCGCGACGGTTGCGGCCGGCGAACTCATCATCACCGAGGCCAGCTTCACGGGGTCTACGGGCGGCGCCTGGTTCGAGGTGAAGAACATCACCGCGCGCACGCTCGACCTCCGCGGTCTGACGATCCGTGCCGGCGCGCAGACCCTCTTCATCGGCGCGGCGGAGCCCATCGGCCCTGGCGACTACGGCGTGCTCGCGAGCAGCGCAGCCATCATCGGCGACATCGTCCCGACCTTTATCAGCGATGCCTTCCCGGAGCTGGCTTCGACCGATTCCCTCGCGTTGCTCGCCGGTTCCACGCCCGTTGCGCAGATCAACTTCGCGAGCGGCATCGCGACCTCGCTCGAGGCCTCGACGCAGCTCGAGCCGCGGAGCTACCGGACGGCGCCGACCGCTGCGACGAGCTGGTGCGTTGCGACCGAGAGCTTCGATATCGGCCTCGTCGCGACCCCCGGCTATGTGAACAGCCCCTGCCCCGCGAGCGTGACGGCCTTCGCTGAGATCACCGAGATCATGCTCCTGCCCGCCGAAGAGCCCGACTCCAACTTCCAGTGGTTTGAGGTGCGCAACCGGACCTCTGCCGATGTGGACCTGACAGGGCTTCAGGTGGTTGTGGGCGGCGCGGTTGCCGCACAGTTGGGCGAGGGCAACGTGCTGCCCGCCAACGGTCTCATCGTCTTCGGCACCACCTCGGGTGCTGCGGGCGGGCTGGTGAACATCCTCTACGGGTCGGGGACGACCGCTGTCACGCCGGGCTCGCTTGAGCTCCGGATGGCCGGTGTGACCATCGATAACGTCTCCTGGACAGGCAGCTGGCCGGTGGCTGCGGGAGCCTCGATGCAGGTCTCCAACAGCGCTGCCTCCAACAACAGCGTGTCGAACTGGTGTCTGTCCACCGTCCGTTACGACGCGACGGCCAACCTCGGCACGCCAGGCGCGCTCAACGGCGTCTGCGGTCGCTAACCGCGCGGGTGATGCTCGGTGTGCACCCGCTTCATCCTGTCGCGGGTGACGAGGGTGTAGATCTGCGTGGTGGAGAGGTCGGCGTGGCCTAGCATGGCCTGCAGCGCGCGGAGATCCGCGCCGTGGCGGAGCAGGTGGGTGGCGAAGCAGTGGCGCAGTTTGTGGGGCGAGATGCTGTCGTCGAGCCCGGCGAGGTAGGCGTAGCGCTTGAGGTTCTTCCAGAACCCCTGGCGGGTGAGCGGACCACCGCGGGCGGAGATGAAGAGGGCGGTGGAGCTGTTCTTGCCAGAGAGCGCGAGCAGGCGCTGGCGCGGCCCATCCATCCAGCGCCGGATGGCATCGCCAGCGACATCGCCGAGCGGCACGATGCGCTCCTTGCTGCCCTTGCCCCAGACGCGGATGAAGCCGCTGTCGAGATAGAGGCCTGTGACGGGGAGCAGCACGAGTTCGCTCACCCGGAGTCCGGTGGCGTAGAGGAGCTCGAGCATGGCGATGTCGCGCAACCCTTCGTCGGTTGCCTCGCTGGGGGCGCGGAGCAGCTGTTCGACCTCCTCTTCGCTCCAGACCTTGGGCAGGTTCCGGGTGACGCGTGGGACCTCGACGAGCGAAGCAGGGTCGACCTCGATGAGCGCCTCGACGCGGAGGAACTTGAAGAAGCGGCGGAGGCTTACGATGTTGCGTGCGAGGGTTCGCGACTTGAGCCCCTGGTCGAGTCGGGCGAGCAGGTAGGCGTTGAGGTCGCGGGTACCGACGGAGGCGGCGGTGGTGAGGCGCTGCTCGACAGCCCAGGCGGTAAATGCTGCGAGGTCTGCGCCGTAGGCCGCGAGCGTGTTCTTGGCCAGGCCGCGCTCGATGCTCAGATGCTCGAGGTAGCGCTGGATGGCCTCATCCAGGCTGAGAGTGGGATCCATCGGTCAGTTCCATGCGCGCTTTGAGGACGACGGCAAGGTCGTCTGCGGCGACGGTACACCCGGTGTTGGGGCGAACATAGAAAGTGTCGACGGCGCGCTCTCCTTCGCTGGAGATGATGGAGCGGTCGATCTCGAAGCCGAGCTCCCAGAGGGCGAGCGAGAGGTCTGCGAGGAGACCGATGCGGTCGCGACACTTGACCTCGACGATGACGAGGTCGGTGACGTTGGGTTCGTGGGCCCGCTTGACGTTGAGCGGGATCGGCTGCCTGTGGCGGGGCTGCGCTTTGGACTCGCTCTGCCACTTCTGGCGGAGCGTGGCGGTGTTGGTCGCGCCGGAGAGGACATCCTCGATGGTGGCGAGGAGCCGCTTGCTGCGACGGTCGCTGAGCGCCTTGCCGCCGGGGTCTGTCCAGTCGAGGTCGAACCGGTCGACGACCCATCCGCTCTTGGTGGTGAAGATGCGGGCGCGCAGGATGTTGACCCGGTCGGCTGCGATGCCGGCGGTGAGGTCGAAGAGGAGGCGCGGCCTGTCTTTCGTGCAGACCCAGAGGACAGCCGAGCCGGCGGCGCCATCGGCATCGAGTCGGAGGCCGCGCAGTGTGGGGGCAACGGCCGCTTCGGCGAGCATGGCGACGGCAGTACCGAGCTCGTCATCATTGAATGCGGCCCAATGGGCATCGGAGAGTTCGGTGGTGAGCCAGCGGAGCGTCTCGTCGGAGAGGGAGCCGTCGCGGAGCGCAGCCTGCATGGGCGGCCGTTCGGCGAGGTGGGGCGCCGGTGCCGGCGTGCCGTGGAGGTAGTGGCGGGTGGCCTCGAAGAGCCCGCGCAAAAGCTCAATCTTCCAAGAGAGAGTGCCTTGCGGGCTGACGGAGGTGGCGTCTGCCCAGGTCAGCACGGCGAGGGCGTGGAGCTCACCGGGCGGCCGAATGAAGCCTGCGAAGGTCTCGATGGTGCGTGGGTCGCTCAGGTCGCGGCGTTGGCTGACGCGTGCCAGGCGGAGGTGCTCGAGGACGAGCCAGCGCGAGAGTTCGATGGCCTCTGCCGGCAGCTCCATCCGGCGGGCAATCTCGGCGGTCATGCCGGCGCCGATGAGGCTGTGATCGCCCTCGAGGGCCTTGCCCACATCGTGGAAGAGGGTGGCCAGGCGAACCGCTTCGCGGAGCCACGGTTCGCGCGTGCCGAGGTGGGCCCATGCCTCTGTGACGAAGCGGGGTGCGGCGGGCGGCTCCTTGTCGAGTCCTGCGATGCGGAGGAAGGACTCGAGGAGGTGGCGGTCTGTGGTGTAGACGTGATGGACATCGCGGCTGGTGTGGCCAACGAGGTGGGCCCATTCCGGCACGAGGGTGCGGAGCAGGTCGAGTTCGAGCAGCAGGCGCAGGAAGCGGCCGTCTGGGGTGGGGGTGAGGATGGCCTCTCGGAGCATCGCGATTGCCGCGGGGTGCATGGCCGCGGCGGGTTCGAGTTTGGCGGCCAGCTCACGGATGAGCGTCCGCGTTGCAGGGTGGAGCGGTCGCTCCTGGTGGACGGTGGCCTGCAGGAGCCGGCGCACATCGGCGAGCGAAGAGGGGGGAAGGGCGGGGTCGTGGGCGAGCCGCTCGCCGATGCGGAGGATTCCCGGCGCGATGCGCTCGGGCGTTGCCTGCTCGGCGGCAATGGTCCACTCTTCGAGCCAGCGTTCGGCGAGTTCGGCAAGGGTCGATGCGAACTTGTAGAGGGAGCGCATGAGTTCGGAGACGGCGTCTGCGTCGGTTCCTGTGCCGAAGCCCATGCCGCGGGCGACATCGGGCTGTCGCTCGAAGGCGAGCCGGTCGTTCCGCCAGCGCGAGAGCGCGTGGAGCACCAGCCGGACGCGGGCAATGAAGGCGAAGGCCTGTTCGAAGGCCTCTGCATCGGTCGCGCCGATGCGGCCGTCGCGTGCGAGCGCACGGAGGTCGCAGGTGCCGAAGCGGACCTGCGCGGCCCATCGGACGGCGTGACCGTCGCGGAGTCCGCCGCGGCCCATCTTAAGCTGCGGCTCCAGCATGAAGGCCGAACCGCCGAACTGCTCGTGGCGGGCGTGGAGTCCTTCTTCGATGAGGGTGCAGATGCCGTCGGCGCCGCCCGTGAAGCTGTTGCGGATGGTGGCGAGGGCGGTGAGGCTGGGCTCAGGCATGACCTGATCGGTGCCGGCAACGAGGCGGCTGTCGAGCGAGGCGGTGGCGACGGTGACGTCGCTGCCGATGAGCGTCAGGTGCTCGGAGACCGATCGGACGCGAGCAGAGAGCCTGAGGCCGGCGTCCTGGAGCTGTAGCAGCATGCGCTGGATCCGCTCGCCGAAGCCGGGAGCAGACCGTTCGAGGCGCGCAAGCGGCTCAGCGGGGAGGTCGTCGCCGAGCGGGTCACGGTAGAGGATGACGATGTCGATGTCGGCGTGCGGAAAGATCTCGCGCCGCCCGTAACCGCCCACCGCGATGAGCTGAAAGTGGGCGAGCCCCTCGGGGCCCAGCACCTCAGAGGCAGCACGGGAGATCCGCTCGTCGAGCAGTTCGGTGAGTGCCTCGCAGACCTCGGCGGCGTCGCTGCCGGAGCGGACCCTGCCCAAGATCTCATCAGCGGGGAGAATTTGCTCAGCCATGCAGCCATCAACCGTTGGAGTTGAGGATTCGCCTCTAACACAGTTGCGCAATCCTTGTCTCGCCCGTTAGCAGGGCGGGTCACCCCTCCCGAAACCGAGCCGAACGATGCAGCCATTCCAGCCGCCCTTTGACACCGAACCGCTGGCTGGAATCGGCGGCCAAATCAGCGCCCGCTCCGAAGATTTCGTCGTCGACGAGGTGCAGTTGTACGACTGGTCGGGCGAGGGCGACCACCTGATGGTGCGCTTTCGCAAGACGGGGATGAACACGCAGTTCGCCGTCAAGGCGATTGCCCGGGCAGCGGGTGTGGATGCACGCGACATCGGCGTGGCCGGGCAGAAGGACCGCTGGGCTGTGACCTCGCAGTGGGTGAGCATCCCGAAGCGGAGCGCGCCGGTGGAGGAGTGGTCGCTCCCTGAGGGCCTTGAGGTGCTCGAGACGGCCTTTCATAACAACAAGCTTCGGACGGGCCACCTGAGCGCAAACCGCTTCCGGATTGTGCTCATCGGGGTGGAAGACAGCGAGGAGAACCGGGCGCGCGAGGCCGAAATCACCTCGTTGATTCGGTTGCGCGGGATCGCGAACTACTTCGGCCCGCAGCGGTTTGGGCGTGGCGGCAACAATCTTGATCAGGCGCTGGCCTGGGTGCGGGCAGACCGTCGCGACCGGGGCCGCGTGGACCGTTTCGTGGCGCGGATGCTGCCGAGCGTGGTGCAGTCGGAGCACTTCAACCGGTTCCTCGCGCTGCGGCTCGAGGCTGGACGCGACAGGCTGCTCACGGGTGAAGTGGTGCGGCTCGATGGAACGAACCGGCTGTTTGCGGTCGAGGATGCCGCAGCGGAGCAGGAGCGGTTGGCGACGCACGACATCTGGCTCACGGGCCCGATGTGGGGAGCGAAGATGCGGCGTGCGGCTGCGGAGGCAGCCGAGATGGAACTGGCTGCCGCTGCCGAGATGGGGCTCGACGAGGCTGGTTTGACGCAGCTCGGAGCAGAAGTGGACGGCACGCGGCGTGACCTCGTCACGCCAATGGCCGACCTCGAGGTTTCGTGGATGGGTGCGGATGATTCTGGACGGGGGGCGCCAATCGTCGTACTCCAATTCTCGCTTCCTTCGGGCGGCTACGCGACCCAGGTGGCGCGGGAGTATTGCAGACGGTCGTGGGAAGCCCTTCGACCGGTAGAGCGGAGCGATGAGCCTGATGACGCTGGTGACTTGGCATAGGTCTGAACTGACCGAAGAATTTGGGAAGCTCCGCCGCGACCTCTCGCCCTCGCTCCTGAACAGTCTTGTGCTTGCCGGGCTTGTTCCTGCGGAGGAGACCCAGGGTGTGGCGTCGCGCTTCAGTGCGCTTGCCATTGTGCCGATTCTCCAGGCGCAGGCCTCCTCGCAGCCCTTTGAAGACGAGCGGCTTCCGCGCGAAGCCCGCCCCTTCCTTGAACTGCATCGGGGCGTTCGGGCCGCGGCAGCCCTCTGTATCCAGCGGATCGAACAGGCGCTCGTTCGCTGCGCTTCGCTTGGCACGCTGGCTTCGATGCTGAGGCAGTGGGACGCAGCGACGCTCGAGTCACTCCGCGGTGACGCGCGGCTCGAGTGGCGCCTTACGCAGCTCCTCGACTGGCTCCGAACCGAGGCGGACTCGGCGCTGCCGGTGGCCGCTCCTGCAGCAAAGGTTCCTGCCGTGGCATCGCTCAGCGGCGCGGGCTGGTCGGTTCCTTCGGTGCCTGCGCTGTCGCCCGTCTATGGCGCTTCCGGCCCGGCCCGGCCCGCTGCCGCGGTGAGCGCGAGCTTCGCCGAGCGGCTGGCGCGCATCTCTGCCGCTGTCGGCAAGCCGTTGCCCGTTTCGCCGGTGCCAGCGCAGCAGCCGGCTGCGGAGCCCGCGGCGTCCAGTGCGCCGGCGTTGCAGCAGGCTGTTCCGCAGCCCAGGCCGGCGGCGCCGATTCCTCGCCCGCTGCCCAAGCGGCAGCCGGTGGAGCGGGCGGTTTCGGACGAGGTTGACTGGGGATTTGAACAGGTCGCGCCGTCATCTTCGCCTGCCAGCGTTGCCGTTGCTGCGCCCGCGGAAGTGCCTGGTTCCGCTGTCGCCGCGCCGGAGCTGGTAGCCCCATCGTGGCCCGCCTTGGTGGCCCAGTCTGCGCCTGATCCGGTAGCGCCATCTTCGCCGGCCCTGCTCGCGCAGGAGTCTACGGGCCTCCATTCCACCATCAAGTTTGAGGTCGGCCCCTCGCAGGCAGAGGCGCGCGAGGAGATCGATCTCAGTGCATCGCTCGGCACGGCCATCTCGCTTGCCCTCGCATCGGCCTCCTCGGAAGGCCCCAAAGTCGCGTCGCCCGCGTTTGAGATCTCGAGAGACCTCTTCGATGCTTCGGAACCGGAGGCGCCCTCCGTCGCGGCCTATCCGTCCTCGAACGCCGACGTAACGGAGTCTGTCTGGTCTGAGTCAAACATCGACGTAGGTCAGCAGGAGCCCGCGCGCTGGGAGTTGGCGGTCGATGCAATCCGGCGGCTCGCGCAGAGCGGAGAAGCCGGTCAGCTCTCGCCCTACGCGGAGGCGATGGCGGCAAATGCGGTTGAGGCCTGTCTGGCCTGCGAGGTCTACGAGGTGGAGCCCGACCTCCTGCAGTTCGCAGACGACGCGACCCTGCCGTTGGCGGAGCTCGTCTGGGCGGAGCTGGAGCCGGAGCTGAGCAACAGTGATCGCGCAGAGCTGGCGGTCCGCTTTGCGGAGCGGCTGTCGCGCCGCCGGACCGCCGATGGCCGAGTTTTGCTCCGCAAGCAGCTTGTCGGCGT
The DNA here is from genome assembly GCA_903873545.1 of uncultured delta proteobacterium. GTDB lineage: Bacteria > Myxococcota_A > Bradymonadia > REDH01 > REDH01 > CAIWGR01. The sequence continues at coordinate 22,419 of CAIQPA010000242.1, read as the reverse complement.
CTGCCGGATCGTGCTGCGGGATCCCGCGTTGGCCTACGATCTTCTGACCGACCGCTTCACCTCGGTGGACCTCACCGCGGAGGAGTGCGATCTCGTGTCGGAGCTCGCCGATGAGACCGCCAACCAGGTGAGCTGGTCGGAGCTGCTGGAGCGTTCCTCGATGGAGCGGCCGGAGCTCGCGACGCTCTTCTCGGGCTATCGTCTGGAGGCCATGGAGCGGGTCGGCGACCTGACAGGCGTCGCCGATGCGCTTGAGCGGACGCTGACCGAGACGAGCGACACGCTCACCTACCTCGCCCTCCTTCGCCGTACGATGGCGCTCGTCGAGAACGACCTCGGCGACCTCCACCGCGCGGCCGAGCTGGCCCGAAACGCGATTGCGTCGGGCCGCTTCGACGACCAGCTTCTGGGCGAGACCGACCGACTGTTTGCGGAGGCCTGGCGGTTCGAAGAGCTGAGCGATCTGCTCCTCAATGCGGTTTCCTCGGAACCCGCCGGTTCGTTGCGGCTGACCGCAGTCCTGCGCCGCCTCTTCTACCTTGCGCGCGACCACTTCGCAGATGCGCTGCAGGCGTCGCGGACGATGGTCGAGCTTCTCGTCGACCCCCGCCACGACGCTGGGTTGATGCTGTCGAAGGTGGTCCTGCCTACAGAGTATGACGCTGCCCGTCGCGAAGCGGAGGCGCTGCGCGAGTTTGCGCTCGTACGGCCGGATGACGACGTGACGCCCGGGATAAGGATTCGGGCCGCCTACCTCTTCGCTCTGGTCCTGAACGACGACGATTCCGGCGCAGAGCAGCTCATGGGCGCGCTCCCGCGCCTGGGCGACGACCCCGCACTTATCATCGCCGCAGAGCAGGTCATGTTCGCGCTTACCCGGTCGGCGGAGTATGGTGCCGACGCCGTGGGCTGGCTGCTTGCCCGCGCCCACGCCTGTCAAGACCGCGCTGACGCGCTCGGCCAGCTTGTCGCGTTGATGCAGCTCCCCGCCGAGGCTGCCATCAGCGACGAGGCCCGTGCGGAGATCTCCGAAGACGCGATCGCGCTTGCCGATTCGCCGGAGGTACCTGCCTCCGACCGCGCAGCGGCGCACCTTGCCGTTGCCCGTCTCAAGCGAGGTGCCGGCGCCCTGCGCACCGCTGCATTCCACGCAGTGCAGGCGGCTGAGCAGGCTGCAGATGACGAGGTGGATGAACTCCTCTTCGCAGATGCGCTTGCAGAGCTCGGCGACCTCGGCGGGAGCTCGCTCCGTGCTTGGGGCGGCGATGAGGTTTCGGCACGCGCCCTCTTCTCGAACAACCTCACGGTGCTCCTCAACTTCGGGCGGCTCTGCAGCCAAGCGGGCGCCTGGCCTCAGGCTGTGCGTGCCTTCGAGCGGGCGGTTCCTCTGCTCCGCGCTACCGACGATGCCGCCGGTCTCTCGGCGGCCGAACAGCAGCTCGATGCGGCGCGGCAGCAGCTCCCACAGTGACGCCTGCTGAACTCGTCAGGGCCTACGCTCGCCCCAACAAGAAGCGGCTTGGCCAGCACTTCCTCACGCAAGTTGGACTGCTCGACCGCATGGTTGCCTGCATCGGCGACGCGGTGGAGGTCATCGAGGTCGGTCCGGGTCCGGGCACGCTGACTACGCGGCTGCTTGCAGCGGGCAAGCGGGTGCGCGCCGTGGAGATCGACCGAGACGCCATTGCCTTCCTGCAGGAGGCCTTCGCCGACAACGCGGCCTTCGAGGTCATCGAGGCCGATGCCACCAAGACGATTCTGCCACAACTGCTGTCAGAGGGGCCTCGGGTGCTTGTCGGGAACCTGCCCTACAACGTTGGCAACGAGATCCTCTTTCGGGCGATGGAGGCCGACGACGCGCCCGACCGGATGGTGCTGATGTTCCAGAAGGAGGTGGCAGAGCGCATTGTCTGCACCGGTCGGTCGTCGCAGTTCTCTCTGTTGTCGGTGGGGGTCGGAAACCGCTACCGCGCACGGATTGCCTTTCTCGTCTCGGCAGGCGCCTTCGTGCCGCCGCCGAAGGTGGCAAGCGCCGTGGTGGTGCTCGACCGGCTGCCTGCGCCTCTGGCCTCTGGCGAGACCGCGCGCTGGCTTCGGCGGCTCTCTGCAGCCGCGTTTGGCCAGCGCCGCAAGATGATGCGGTCGTCACTCCGGAGCGTGGTGGCGGCGCCGGAGCCGCTGCTGCTTGCGGCGGGAATCTCGCCCACCAGCCGCCCCGAGGAGCTCGAGGTTGCCGACCTTGTCCGGCTCGCGGTCCTGGCCGAAGCGAGCGGTCTATCGGCGGTCGTCGGCGAGCCGGTCCCAGAGGCGGACGAGTAGCTTCTTCTCGTTGCGCTTGAGGAGGAGCGGGTCGTCAGTCGCAAGCGGGGTTCCCTCTGGTGTCACCCAGACGAGGTGGGGCAGCAGCGCGGCGTCGGCCCACCAACTCCCGTCGTCTTGCCAGGCGGCTGTGCCGTGGTCGGTGACTAGAAAACGCGTGAAGGGCTCGCCGCTGTCTGCCGGCTGGAGGGTGAGCGTTTCGCCTGCGCGCGACAGGGTGAGTGAGCGGTCGGCCAGCAGCGGGATGGGGGCTTCGGTCCAGGCGGGCGCATCGCCTCCACCCTGACGCCAGGCGCGCGCCATGGCTGCGTCAGCGACCCACCAACCATCTCCGGCGCGCAGGGCGAGCGTGAGGGACAGCTGCGCCTCGTCGGGGAGGGCGAGTCGAGATGGTTGCGGCCGATCCGACCAGATCAGCGCTGTTGCCCTGTCTGGTATCTGCAGCATGGCCCATCGGTCATCGGGGGTCGTAACCCAGTGTGGCGCAGCCCCACAGATGGGTCCTGCGACGGTAGCAGCCCGTTCGCCGGTACGTTCTTCGACGCGCCAGGCCTGCTGCGCGCAGCCAGCCATCCAGAGTGTCTGCAGGCTGAGCCGTCGGCCGCGGACGACCACCTCGCGCGACGCGCTGTCGACAACCTCGGGCACCGGAGCGGCGGCGGGTGCCGATGCCCAACCTGCCTCGCTCTCCCGAGGCGGCGTGGGTGCGCCGGCTGCGGTCAGCGCGAGCCGCGCGCCGTTCCAGCGGGCACCATTCCAGGCAGGGACGCGGGGTCGCGTGACGGAGGTTGCGGCCGCCTCTGACAGGCCGATGCAGGGCTTCGGCAGCCCCTCGCTGTCGAAGGTGTCGCAGCTGCGCCAGCCGTTCTGCGCTGAGGCTGATGGCGGTGGCTCGCCGAGGAGCGCCGTTCGGACGACCTTGTCGGAGCCGGCGCTGCGGACGGCAGCCCAGACGGCTGTTGCGCTCGCGCCAGCATCGACGATGCCATCGTTGGCGATCGTCGCGGTCAGCAGCTGCGTACTGACACCCTGCACGAGCGCCTTCACGGCCTCCTCTTCGCTCCAGATGAGCACCGCGCCGAGGGGTGAGATGAGGCAGCTTGCGTCTTCGCCGGGAACTGCGGACTCCGAGAGCGTGACTGAACGGCTGGCATCGTGCAGCGTGACTCGGCCGGCCTTCGTCCAACTCCAGGCGAGCTCTCCACCACGGCAGCGGACGGAGCCTGCGATCTCCTCCTGCGCGGCCGTCTGCAACGTCGGCAGAGAGAGCCAGGACAGCGTCTCGTCGGCGAAGAGAGCGACCCGATCGCCCTGCAGCAGCGTCGCTGCATCGGGCTCGATGCGTCGCCAGGCGCGCGGGGCGCCCGAGGCCTTCGACCAGACGAAGAGCAGGTCGTCGGTGCCTCTGCTGATGCGCAGCTCAGCACTCTCCTCCACGGAGGCGATGCCGCTGTGACCTGCAAGCCGGAAACCTGCCTCTCCAGCCTGCGCTGCAGAGCCTCCTCCAACGCAGAGGAGGAGTGCGAGCGGGATGGTTCGTGCCCTATGCAACATGCTTGCCTCTCTCTCTTCGCATCCAGGCCAACGCACCGAACATGGCAGCGACAGACCACCACGAACCGCTCGCACCGCCCGCAGCGCAATCGTCGCGCGGCGCTTTCGGGGTCACGACCGCCCCTCCGCAGAAGGCCTCGGGTCCCGGACAGTCTGCGGCGCTCGCGACGGGCGCACGCTGGCTCAGTGTTCGCGCATAGAAGAACCCCGGCTCCGGCGGGGTGCAGGCAGGCTCGGTCGCGGCAGGGTAGGCCGCTGCGATCGCCGCGATGTCGTCGTCGGCAAGTTCGCGCTTCTGGCGCTCGCCCGGCGAGCTGCTGGCGAACATCGTCGCGCGGGCGCAGTCCGGCACAAAGGAGCCGTCGGAGAAGCAGGGAGGGTGGTCGAGACCCAGGAAATGGCCCGCCTCGTGGGTCACAACATTCTGCACATCATAGGCGTCGGGGTCGGTGGTTTCGCCCGTCATCCAGCGCTTGCTCCCAACGCCGTTGAGCTCCATGTCGGCCGTTACGATCTCTCCCGTCGCGGCCTCAAAGACCGGCGTCGTCACGCCCAGCGCCACGCTGGAGTGGTTCCAGGAGGCGGTCTGCAGCACGATGATGTTCACGTTGCCGCGCGGGTTGCCCGCCTCATCGACTGCGATGCCAATCTCCCGCTCGTCTGTCTCGCCCAAGTTGGTAGCCTTCCAGGCCGAGCCGGCCGCGCCGTTCCATGCGTCGAACCCCGCGGTTACAGCCTCGGCGAGCGCCGTGTCGGGCGACGAGAAGTTCGGCGCGACGCAGAAGCCTCCGACGCACCATTGGCCGTTCGCGGCGCAGTCGGTTCGCGACTGCTCGCGCGTCTCGCAGGCGCCATCGGCACAGCTGCCGGACCTCTCCAGCACCACCAGGCTGTCGCCATCGCAGACGCTACCCAGCGTCTCGGCCGCGCAGAGGCCGGCGTCGCAATCGACCGCCTCTGCACATCCACCCGGCACACAGACCATGGGCGTAGCGTCAGCCTCGGTACACTGACCGCAGTCGAAGGAGACGGTGCCGGCCTCGCAACTCCGCCAGCCGCGCTCGAGGCGGATGCCGTTGTCGGGGAGCACATAGTTGCCGTCTTCGCACAGGCCGAGCGGAGCGCGCGCGCGGACGGGGCCGAGCTGCAGGTGGTAGCCTACGCAGGCGGTGGGCCAGCGCACAGGCTTGGGCTGCTCGTCGTCGGGGCAGGCGAAGAAGGCGCCGGGCAGCCCTGCGCCGACGCAGGCGCCCTGCCTGCAGACGGTGCCCACGGGGCAGTCCGCGCGCAGCTCTTGCCGCACGCAGCGACCGTTCGTGCAGGCCGCGGTGGTGGCATAGAAGACGCGCTGGCCTCCGTCGCACCAGGGGGCCGTAGGCGGTGCGTCGCAGGCTTCGCCGTCTGAGCAGGTTGCAGGAGGCTCGCAGAGGCCGGCCGAGCAGATCTCGCCGGTCGCCGCGCAGTCCTGCCGCTCTTCGGTGAAGTCGCACTGCAGGTCGGCCGTGGAGCAGCATCCGCTCGTACCCGAGGGGCCACCGCAGCCCGCAGGTAGGCAGCTCCCGTTGCGGCAGAGGCTGCCGTCCGGACAGGCCTCGCGCCGCTCGGTTGCCGTGCACTGGTCAGCGATGCAGCTGCCCCGCTCCTCAAAGAAGACCAGCGTCTCGCCATCACACCAGGCGCGCGGGACGGGCGCCAGACAGACAGACCCCGCGGTGCAGCCGGCCGGGGCCACGCAGTCCCCATCCACGCAGACCGTGTCGCCGCTGCAGGCTGCCCGTGTCTCTTCGAAGGTGCAGGTCGCCATCGCGGTCGTGCAGCAACCCTGCGCGAACTCCTCCGTCGAGCAGCGCTCTGCCACCCAGACACAGGCGTCGAGCGGCGCAGCGGAGCGGCCGTTGCGGAGCGAAACAACCTCGTTGCCCTCGCAGTGGGGTGCCGGCGTGATGCAGGCTGGCACGGCGCGAAAGTAGTCGCAGGCCTCCACGGGCGCGCGGGTCTGGCCCCCCGTGCGGAGCACCGCTGTCTCGCCTTCGCAGTGCGGCGGTTCGGCCTCGCAGGGGAGGGCGATGTCGGGCGTGTAGCAGGTCTGCGTGCGCAGGTAGGCTGCCGCGGGTTGGGCTAGCAGCATCAAGCAGAGCAGGGCTGTGACAAACCCGATCCGGCGCCCGCTCACGGCTGCGACCGAAGGAAGGCGGAGAGCGCATTGAGCGACCAGATTGGGTTGAGCGTCTGCGCGCTGCTCCCGTTCGCGATGGAGGGCTCAGCGAAGATCAGGCCATCGAAGGAGCGGCGCGCCTGCGACTGCCCACCTTCGCCCGGTTCGACAAAGAAGACGCCGAGCGACAGCCCAGCAGGCGTCCAGGCGCCGTCCGAACGCCGCTCCAGCAGCAGGATGACCTCCTGCCCCGGCACAAACTGCGGCGCCCCCGCCACCACCGAGGCCCAGCGACCAACCCTGCCACCCTCGCTCCGGAACTCCACCGTCCCCGCGACTGGCTCGCCCTTGAACTGCTCAGACACCTCTACGCGGACGCTCCGCTCGGGGCCTCCTCCGACCCAGATAGAATCGACCGCGGCAATGCGGCCGCGGACCACCAGCCCGCTCACCGCCACCAGCTCCTGCATCGATACGGCCATCACCGTTGTCGCAAAGGCCCGCGGCGGCGGAGCCAACGACAATCCGGCAAAGAGGAGGCTGAACAAAAGGCTTCGGGCACGCATGCCGCAAGCCTAGTGAATCGCCCCCTCCAAGTCACCGTTTTGCGCACCGCTGCAACCCCACTTGCATCCTACCCCGCGCCCGACCAGAACGGGGGCCTCTCCATCCGCAGCAGCATCATGGCCAAAGCCCCCCTCACCCCACAGCCTGCGCCCGAAGAGCGAGACGACATCATCGTCCGCGGCGCCGAAACCCACAACCTCAAGTCCATCGATGTCGCCATCCCGCGCGGTGCGCTCACGGTCGTGTCTGGCGTGAGCGGCAGCGGCAAGTCGTCGCTCGCCTTCGACACGCTCTATGCCGAAGGGCAGCGCCGATACGTGGAGACCCTCTCCACCTACGCCCGGCAGTTCCTCCATCCCATGCCCAAGCCGCCCGTCGGCTCCATCTCCAACATCCCACCCGCCGTCGCGCTGCGGCAGGGCAGCTCTATCTCCAACGCCAAGTCCACCGTCGCCACGCTCACCGAGCTGCTCGACCACCTGCAGGTCCTCTTTGCGCGTGCCGGAGAGGTTGTCTGCAAGGCCTGCGGCTCCACGGTTGTCCCCTTCAACGTACCCCGAACCGTCGAGTGGCTGCAGCAGCATGCGCGCGGCGAGCGGGTCCTCATCGTTGCCACCGCCCGCCCCAACGCAGACGGCATGGGCGACCTTCTCCGACAACTCATCGCAGACGGCTACCAGCGGGCCTGGCTCGAAGGCGAAGTCGTCGAGATTGAATCCGAGGCCTCCATCTCGCTCGTACGGGCCGCGCAAGTCGAGGTCATCATCGACCGCCTCGCCGTAGAGGACGACGCGCTGCGGCTGCGCGAGGCGCTCGAGGCAGCCTTCAAGTTCGCCGAAGGGGCCGTCTCCGTGGTCTTCTGGGACCGCGAAACCGAAGGCCGCCGCGAGCAGCGCACCTTCCATCGCGGATGGGTCTGCAGCGGTTGTGGCACTGCGCACAAAGAGCCCATGCCCTCGCTCTTCCACCCCTTCAATGCGCTCGGCGCCTGCGGCCGCTGCGAAGGGTTCGGCCGGAGCGTGGGTCTCGACCCCTACAAGACCGTTCCCGATCCAACGCTCACGCTCGAGCGGGGCGCACTCGCCATCTTCGACATCCCCTCCGCCCGTCGCCCACGCAAGCAAATGCTCGAGTGGTGCATGGCCGAGGGCATCGCGATCGACATCCCCTGGCTGCGCCTCTCGCAGGCGAACCAGAACCGCATCCTTTACGGCGACAAGGGCTGGGGCGGCGCCGCCGGCTGGCTCGAAGAGATCCTGGCCGACCGCACGCTCGGTGGCATCCGATTCCACGCGATGCGCTATCGTAGCTTCACCGTCTGCAGCGAGTGCCAGGGCTCGGGTCTCAACGCCGACGCCCGCGCGGTCAGAATCGCAGGCCTCCACCTCGGAAACATCCTCGCGCTTCGCATCGACGAGGCCTTGCTCTGGGCCCAGGCCATCGCCCTCGCTCCGGCCCTTCAGAAGGCGCTCGAACGGCTCATCACCGAGGTCCGCGAGCGGCTCGGCTACCTCGCGGAGGCAGGCTTGGGCTACCTCACCCTCATGCGGCAGGCCAAGACCCTCTCCGGCGGCGAGATCCACCGCGTCATCCTCGCTACCAGCCTCGGACGCATGCTCACCGACACGCTCTACGTGCTCGATGAGCCCACGGCGGGACTCCATCCGCACGACACCGAGCGGATGATGCAGGTTGTCGAGAAGCTGCGCGATATCGGCAACACGGTCGTGGTGGTCGAGCACGATCCCGATGTGATCCGGCGCGCCCAGCATGTGGTCGAACTCGGCCCCTTTGGCGGCGACCGGGGCGGCGAGGTGCTCTTTTCGGGCACCGTCGAGGGGCTTCAACATTCAGCCACACCGACGGGCGAGTTGCTGCGCAAGCGGAGCCTCACCTTCACAGGGACGGCCCCGTCGCACTCCTCCGTGCTCACCATCAAGGCGGCCCATCTCCACAACATTCAGGGGGTTGAGGTCCACTTTCCGCACGGCGCACTGACCGTCGTCACGGGCGTCAGCGGCTCGGGCAAATCCACGCTCGTGCACGACCTCCTCTACGCCCACCTCGAGTCCCGTCGCGGCTCCGGGCCCGCCGACGGCCTGCCGCCCGCAGAGGTCACGGGCGACATCTTCTCCGAGGTGGTGATGGTCGACCAGTCGAGCATCTCCCGCTCCTCTCGCTCCTCTGCGCTCACCTTCTCGGGCGCCTACAGCGTCTTCCGCGACATGTACGCTGCGCTCCCCGATTCCAACGTCGCGCGGCTGACCGCCAGCCACTTCTCCTTCAACGTTGCAGGCGGCCGTTGCGAGCGATGCGAAGGGGCCGGCGTGCTCTCGGTGGAGATGGTCTTCTTCGCAGACGTCGAGATCCCCTGCGATGTGTGCGAAGGGCGTCGCTTCACGCCGGCAGTCCTGGCACCCAAACTGCGCGGGCTGAGCATCGATCAGCTCTTCGAGTGCACGGTGCAGGAGGCGCTCGAGCGATTCTCCGACTCCGGCCCCGTCACCCGGCGCCTCGAGCCGCTCGCCCGGGTCGGGCTAGGTTACATTCGGCTTGGCCAGTCGACGACCCAGATGTCGGGCGGCGAGCTGCAGCGGCTCAAACTCGCCTCCTATCTCGGCCAGTCGACCGCCTCCAACGTCGCGGGCGCGCTCTTCATCTTCGATGAGCCAACGGTCGGCCTCCACATGCGCGACGTAGAGCAGCTTGTCGATGCGATGCGCCAACTCACCGCCATGGGACACACTGTCATTGTGGTCGAACACAACCTCGACCTCGTTGCGGCCTCCGACTGGGTGGTCGACATGGGTCCGGGCGCCGGCCCTGACGGAGGCGCCGTCGTCTACCAGGGTCCCGTGGAGGGGCTGCTGTCGGTCGACGGGTCGCGTACCGGATTTCATCTCCGCGAGACCTTCGCATGACCGGCGCGGCGGCTCCTTCCTTGACCGTCTCCGGCTCCGGTTGTAGCCACAGCGCCCGCAACCCGGGCGAGGAGTCACCCCGATGAGTCAGCCAAACTTTCTGCAGGTTGAGCGCAGCCTCAGCGCCTCTCTCGCCTGGTGCACTGCCCATCCGTCGATGCCCTCGGCCAAGGCCTATGGCGCCTCGCTCGCCGCCATGAAGCCGGCCTTCGAGACGGTGAAGCTCGAGACAAACGCCACCTACAACGCCTGGCGCGGTCGTTATGGCGAAGAGCTTCGAGCCTTCAAGCGGCTCCGGCTCGTCATCGAAACCACCCGTGAACTCGCCGACGAGCATGCCATCGATGGCTGCCCCGAGCGGAGCATCCTCTACACCGAGCGGGCCGAAATCCACGGCCTCGCTGAGGAGACCATCGCCTTCCTCGCGCCGCACGCAGCGCAGTGGCCCTGGATCGCCCGGCAGACAGCGGAGATGCAGCGTCAGATCGCGCAGTCCAATGCCGACCAAGCCGCCGCGGAGGCAGCCTACGCTACCTACACCGTCTCTGTGAAGCGCCGCGTCGGCATCTACGCCGAAGCTGTCGCGCTGCTTAACGAGTTCCTCGACGAGAGCCGCAGCGATGCCCCCGGCGATCCGGGCCTTGCCGCGGCAGCCTACAACCGGGCCTGAACCCTCCGTTGCGGCGCGACGCGCCGACAGTGCCGGGTTCTTTCTTTGCACGCCGAGCGGGGGTGACTATCTCCACGCTTCCCACGCCTACTGAGGTAGCGCCATGAGTGAAGAAGAGCAGAGCGCCGGCGAGACCGGCCAGTTGATTCTCCCCATCCTCCCACTCCGCAACACGGTGCTCTTCCCCGAGGTGGTCATCCCGCTTCAGGTGGGCCGTGAGAAGTCGATCGCCCTCATCAAAGAGGCGGCGGCCAAAGAGTCCTACGTTGCCATCATCACCCAGCGTGAGGCAGAGGTCGATGAGCCCGACGAGGCCGACCTCCATCGCGTTGGCGTCATGGCCCGCATCCTCAAGGTCGTGAAGGTCAGCCAAGACAACTACAGCGTCATCATCCAGGGCAAGGAGCGGGTGCGCCTCCTCAACCTCACCCGCACCGAGCCCTACCATGTGGGCAGCTTCGAGCGCGTGGAGTCCGAGTATGAGCGCGATGTCGAGGTCGACGCGCTCTTCAACAACCTCAAGACGATGGCCCGCCGTGTCGCCCGGATGATGCCGGAGCTTCCGCGCGAGGCGTCGCTGATGATCGACCAGGTCACAGACCCGGTCAACCTCGCCGACTTCGCCGCCAACACCCTCGAAATCTCCGTCGAGGAGAAGCAGCAGGTGCTCGGCAAGACCGACGTCAAGGAGCGGCTCAAGCTGGTCCTCACCTTCCTCGCCCGCCAGCTCGAGGTCGCCGAGGTCTCCGACCAGATCCAGAACCAGATCAAAGAGGAGATGGATAAGAACCAGAAGGAGTACTACCTCCGGCAGCAGTACAAGGCCATCAAGGAGCAGCTCGGCGAGATCGACGGCGACAACGGCGACCTCGACGACCTCAAGGCCCGCCTCGACGCCAAAGAGATGCCCGACGAGGTCGACAAGGTCGTCAAGAAGCAGTTCCGCCGCCTGCAGCAGATGCAGCCCGCGAGCAGCGAGTTTGGCGTCGTCCGCACCTACATCGAGACCCTCCTCGACCTGCCGTGGAGCGAGACGACCGTCGACAACCTCGACATCGCGCACGCCCGCACCATCCTCGACGAAGACCACTACGGCCTCGACAAGGTCAAAGAGCGGCTCATCGAGTTCCTCGCGGTCCGCAAGCTCCGCAGCGACATGAAGGGGCCCATCCTCTGCCTCATCGGGCCGCCCGGCGTAGGCAAGACCTCGCTCGGACGCTCTGTCGCACGTGCCCTCGACCGCAAGTTCGTCCGCATCGCGCTCGGCGGCGTGCATGACGAGGCCGAGATTCGCGGCCACCGCCGCACCTATGTCGGCGCACTCCCAGGCCGCATCGCACAGGCGCTCCGCAAGGCCGGCACCATCAACCCGGTCATCATGCTCGACGAGATCGATAAGGTTGGCCGTGACTTCCGCGGCGACCCCCAGTCGGCCCTACTCGAGGTGCTCGATCCCGAGCAGAACAACGCCTTCAGCGACCACTACGTCGAGATCCCGATCGACCTCTCCAAGGTCCTCTTCATCGCCAACGCCAACCAGATGGACACCATCTCGGCGCCGCTCCGCGATCGCATGGAGGTCATCGAGATCCCGGGCTACACCCACAACGACAAGCGCAACATTGTTCGTAAGTTCCTGCTGCCCAAGCAGCTCGAGAACCACGGCATTGCCGAGCACAATGTGACGCTCGACATCGGCGCCGTAGACAAGGTCATCGACCGCTACACCCGCGAAGCCGGCGTGCGTTCGCTCGAGCGACAGATTGCCGATGTCTGCCGCAAGGTGGCGGTGAAGGTTGCCGACGGCACCCACACTGCGACCGAACTCGACATCACGGCCGAAACGCTCCCCGACTACCTCGGGCCCGAGCGCTACGAGCACGACTCGGTCGAGCGGGTCAACGACCCGGGCATCGCCACGGGCCTCGCCTGGACGCCGGTCGGCGGCGACATCCTCTTCATCGAGGCGCTCAAGACCGAGGGGAAGGGCGAACTCCGCCTCACCGGTCAGCTCGGCGACGTGATGAAGGAGTCGGCCCTCGCGGCCCTCTCCTACCTCAAGATGCGGGCCAACGAGTTCGGCCTGCCCAGCAACTTCCTCAAGGACAAAGACATCCATCTGCACTTCCCGGCCGGCGCCGTGCCCAAGGATGGTCCATCAGCAGGTATCACCATCTTCACCACGCTCCTGAGCCTCTTCTCGGGCGTTCAGGTGCGCCACGACGTGGCGATGAGCGGCGAGATTACGCTGCGCGGCAACGTGTTGCCCGTCGGTGGTATCAAAGAGAAGGTGCTCGCCGCGCAGCGGGCCGGCATCAAGCGCATCATCCTGCCCGAGCGGAACCGCAAAGACATGGTCGATGTGCCGCAGGAGGTGAAGGAGGCCGTGGAGTTCTTCTTCGTCCGTCAGGTGTCGGAGATCCCGCCGCTGGCGCTCACAGGCCCGCTCTCGCCGCTCGTCGAGCCACCACCGGCAGCAGCGCCATGACCACTCCGGTCATCTCCTGCCCCACCTGCAAGGCGGCGGTCTCGGTCACGCCCCGCACGCCCGAGTTCCCCTTCTGCTCGCACCGCTGCAAGATGGTCGACCTGGGCCGCTGGATGAACGGCGAGTACGCCGTCGATCTTGAGACGGGAAAGCTCGACATCATCGACCCGAACGAGGCCGAAGATGTGACGGAACTGCTCGAAGGCGGAGCGGGTCGGCGGCTCGACTAGCAGCCCGCAGCAACGCTAGCGGGCGTTGACGGATGATGCCTGGAGCTGCGCATCAATCTCCTCCTCGAGCTCCTTCTCGATGGTCACGTTGCGCTGCCACTTGTGGAAGCCAGCGGCCTCAATGACCACGAGGTGCTTGCCCGTCGTCATCCGCAGAGGCGCAGCGAGCGGCGCAATCCCATGCGGCTGGCCATCGATGGTGATGGTCGCACCCGGCCGGTTCACCTTGATGGTGAGCGTGCCGTAGGTCGCCTGCGCCACCAGCTTGATGGCAACCTGGGTCGTCTGGCCGGCGGTGATGGTGATTTTCTGATCGAAGGGGTCGTGGTCGAGCGCATCCACATGAACCGTGTATTCGCCGGGCACCATCGGCAGCACGGAGGGCCCCTCGGTTACGGCAACGCCATCGATCAAGATGATGTGCGCGGGAGGGAGCAGGTCGGTGATGTGAATGGCGCCGGCGTTCTTGAGCTTGTTGGTGCAGGCGGTGATGGCAGCACGCGCGGCCGGTGCGTCGGACGAGTCGCTCTCGAGCTGCAGGAACCGGTTGTAGCGGAGGATGCAGCGGCCAGGATTGCTCTGCTCATAAATCTGGCCGAGGTTGAAGAAGATGTTCGCATCGGTGGGGGCGAGTACGGCCGCCTTTTCAAACTGTGCTGCTGCGCCCTTGTAGTCGCCACGGCCGGCGAGCCGCGCGCCTTCGGTCATCAGCGCCCGCTTGTCGTTGGCTGCCGGAGCGCCCGCATCTGCTGTGGGCAGGTGGATGAAGGCCGTCAGCAGAGCGGCGGCTAGAAGCGATGCAGTACGGAGAAGGAGTGTCTTCATCATCTTGCTCACAGGGTGCAGAGAAGTTGAGAGCGTGATAGTGAAACTGCTGCTTGTATGCCACCTCCATGAGGAGAGATCGCGTGCCCAAATTGACCTCAGCTTCGGTGGACCTCTCCTTCTTTGCGATGATGGCGAAGAGCGAGCGTCGCATGACTGTGGGGGCTGCTGTCTCATTCGGCTTCTCGCTCGCCTGGGCCTGGTTCAATTCGCAGTATGTCACAGAACACAGTTCGAGCGTGGCCCTCAATCTCGTGCTCATCTGGGCCCAATGGGGGCTACTTCTGCTAGCAGGGTGCTGGGCGGGGCTTCGGCTGACCAGCCTGCTCTTTGGCACGCCGTGGCGCGTTCGGGTGCTGCTCGGCGAAGCGGTGCCCACCGATCTCACCGAGGAGGGGCTGGTGCAGGGCTTCTCGGAGAACCGGGCACCCTTCTTTGGCCTGCTCGCGGGGATGATTCTCCTCTCCTGGGGTGCAGTCCAACTCACGACTGACAACTACCTCACGCGCTACAACCACGAAGGCTACTACGCTACGATGCTCCGCTCCGAATCCTCGGCGGAACAGGTCGCGGCCCTCCAGGAGGTCTGTGGCGTGCTCGCCGCCGAGACCCGCGCCGCCCGGCCGGTCCGCGAGCGGGTCGCCTTCCTGGTCCTGCACGGCGATGGCGAGGTGAAGCCATGGGCCATCTGGGCTGCGGGGCAGATGGGTATCCGCTCCGTCGAAGGAGCGCTTCTCGCCGCGCTCGCGAGCAAAGATGATGTCCTCCGCGCGGAGGCCGCGCTCGCTGTCGCCCGCCTGGAGCTGGCAAGCGCGGGCCCAGTCCTGCTCGCGGCGTTGCCCGAGGTCATCACCACCCCCCGCACCGCCCGTGCCTTTCTACAGGCCGTCTCGCGGCTGCGGCTCCCGGCAGCGGGTCCGCTCCTGTTGCCGCTCGTTGACCTCATGGCGCCGGAGGTCCGCATCGCGGCCTGGCGCGCCATCGGACGGTCGGGCGACCTCGCGCTCGCACCGCAGGTATGGAGACGATTCGAGGCGGCAACCGCGCCCGTGGAGCGGTGCGCGATCGCAGACGCGCTCAAGTTCCTTTCGACAGGCGACCAGCTGGCGTCGATGGGCGCCTGGTTTGATGCCCGGCCGCGCCCCGGTACCGAGGCCTGCGCGGCGGCGGAACTCAGCGACCGCCCCCTCCTGAGCGGAGACCGGCCCGACACCTTCGAGGAGCTCGAGCGCGAAACGCTCCGCACCAAAATGATGATCGCCATCTTCAACATCGCCGGCCCCGGCACCGACGCATGGATCAAAGAGCTGACTGCAAACCGTGAGGAGCCGCCCGATTTGAGGGCCAAAGGGCGCGAGATCCTCAAACTCCTCCAGCATGCGGCGCCACGCACCGAGCGGCGCCTCGGAGCACCCTAGCGGGCTACGGCCAGAAGCGGTCGACGAGGAAGAGCGCGATCATGGTGATGGCGAGGGCATACTTCGCGGCGCCCGCCAGAATCATACCGACCAGCGCGCCCATGCCTGCGCGCACCGCCTGCTTAGGGTCACGGTTGCTGAGGTACTCACCGACGATGGCGCCGAGCAGCGGCGCAATGAGGACAAGCCAGATTTGGCCTGTGACCAAGGCAATCAACGAGCCGATGACGGCGCCCGCAACGCCCGCTCGGGTTGCCCCAAAGCGAGAGGCACCGAGCGCGGTCGCTGCGAGGTCGGCCACGACGCTCAGCGCGGCGATCAGCCCGATGACCGTCATCATCCCCGCGCCTACATAGGCGAAGCCGTCTGCCCAGGCCGCGATGAGCAGCCCGACGAAGACCAGCGGGACGCCAGGAAGCGCCGGCAGCGCGATGCCGAGCAGGCCGATTGCTACGGTCAGACCGGCGATGAGATGTAACACGAGAGAAAGCAGCGGGCTCAGAAGACCCCCAATAGGATTTTGCCGCAAAATTCGATGGTTTTGAGTATGCTCCTACACTAACAGGGGGCAGGGTTTTCCTCAATCAAAAACGGCGCCGAACTGCGGGCCGAGGCGAAGGTTGGATGATGGCAGAGTCCCTCTACGAGGCATTGGGCGGCGAGGCGCCGGTGACGGCCATTTCTCACGCCTTCTACGACGAGATGGAACAGCAGGAGCCCGCGCTTGCACGGCTCCATCCGCCCTTTGACGGCACCATCTCAGCCAAGGCGCGCGCTGACTTTGCCGACTTCCTCATCTTCTGGACCGGCGGCCCCAAGCAGTATCTCGAGCGACGCGGTCACCCGCGGCTCGGCATGCGCCACGCCCACCTCCCCATCGATGCTGCGATGCGCGATGCCTGGCTACGCTGCATGACCATCGCGGTTGCACAGTCCGTCCCAGCAGGTCCGGGGCCGGAGGCGCTCATCGCCCGCATGGCCGAAGTCGCCGCCTTCCTCCAGAATGTGGGGCCCTCTGATGGATGACCTTGAAGTCAAAGCGGGCCTTGTCATTCCGGGTTGGGAGCTCTGGTTCACGGCGAGTCGCGCGAGCGGCGCCGGCGGCCAGCATGTCAACCGGACCAACTCGCGCGTCACGCTGCACTGGGTCGTCACTACGGCGTCGACCATTTCCGAGAGCGACCGGGCGCGGCTGCTCAAGAAGCTCGCGCCCCGCATCAACGACGAAGGCGTGCTGCTCATCAGCGCTGAGGAGCACCGCAGCCAGCTCCGCAATGTGGAGGCGGCACGCGAGCGGCTCGTGGAGCTGATTGTTGCCGCGCTCCATCGCGAACGGCCCCGCATCGATACCTCGGTCCCGAAGAGCCAGAAGCGCCGTCGTCTCGCCGACAAACGGGTCCGCTCGGAGGTCAAAGCCGCCCGCTCCAAACCATCCGGCGGCGACCCCGAGCGCTGACGCTCCGACCGCCCCGCTCTCCGCTTGCGCTAGACCCCCGTCTGGCTGCTAGAAGGCGCTTCGAACCCTCTGCCACCGTGCGAGTCTCCCGATGTCCCTGCCCGCTCTGCGTTCCATCTCCGCCTGGGGGCTCTTCGCTTTGCCGGGCAGAGAGCGCCAGTCGGAGTCACTCGAAGCGGCGTCCGAAACGGCAGAACTCTCGCGCGGCCTCGGCCGCTCCTACGGCGACTCCTCGCTCCCCGCGAGGCCGGATAGCGAGCTCCTCTGCACCACGCTCGCCGACCGCATTCTAGGCTTTGATGAGGAGTCGGGCCTGCTCACCGGCGAGGCCGGTCTCGCACTCCATGAGATCCACCGCCTCCTCATGCCCCGCGGCTGGTTCGCACCCGTCACGCCCGGCACCCAGTTCGTCACGCTCGGCGGCATGGTAGCCTCCGATATCCACGGCAAGAACCACCACAAAGCGGGCTGCTTCGGCGATCACGTCACCCGTCTCCGCATGCGGCTGGCCACCGGTGAGCTGGTCGACTGCGGGCCCGACGAGCGGGCCGAACTCTTCTGGGCCACCGTCGGCGGAATGGGACTCACAGGGCACATCCTCGAGGTCACCTTCCGCATGGTCCGCATCCCCTCGCCCTGGATTTACCAGGAGAGCCGCCGCGTGCCCGACATCGAGTCCTTCATCGCCGGCCTCAAGGAGTCGGGGCCGGACTGGCCAATGACGATGGGCTGGATTGACTGCGTCTCTGGAGGCAGCAGCCTCGGCCGCGGGATTCTCATGCGCGGCCGCTGGGCCGAGTCGTCGGAGGCGCCGCCGAAGTTTCCGGCGATGCCGCCGCGTGTCACCATGCCCTTCTTCTTCCCGTCGTGGGCGCTGAACCCGCTGTCGGTCCGCGCCTTCAACATCCTCTTTTACTGGAAGCATCTGGCGCGGGAGAAGCGGGGCGTCGTCTCTCCCTGGGGCTTCTTCTACCCGCTCGACGCCATCCACCTCTGGAACCGCATGTACGGGCGGCGCGGCTTTACGCAGTACCAGTGCGTGCTGCCGGAGTCGGCGGGGCAGGGCGCTGCCCGTCGCTTCCTCGAACTGCTGGTCAAGCTCGGCGGCGCCTCCTTCCTCTGCGTCATCAAGGACTGCGGCCCCGAAGGGCGCGGCCTGCTCTCCTTCCCCAAGCCGGGCATCTCCATCGCGCTCGACCTGCCGCTCCGCGACTGGACACAACGGGCGGTCAACGAACTCAACGCCTTCGTTATCGCGGAGGGTGGGCGCATCTATCTGACGAAAGACACGCTGACGCTGCCCGAAGATTTCGCGAAGATGGAGCCACGGCTCGCCGCCTTCGACGAGGCGCGGCGGCGGTTCGATCCCGAGCGGCGGCTCCGCTCCCACCAGTCCGAGCGGCTCCTTGAGCCGGCTCCCAAGGAGATGACATGAAGACCGCGATTCTGGGAGCCAGCAAGGGCATGGGAAGGGCGCTCGCCCGTGTGCGTGCCGAGCGTGGAGACGACCTCGTCCTGCTCGGCCGCGACCTGGAGGACCTCGAGCGCTCCGCCGCAGACCTCCGTGTGCGCGGCCGTGGCGCCGTCAGTGTGATCGCCTGCGACCTCGATGCGCCCGACGGCTTCCCCGCCGTCATCGAGGCGCTCTTTGCGGGCGGTATCCGCCTCGACAACCTCGTCATCACGGCGGCACATTTCGGCACACAGGATGAGCTCGAGGCAGACCACGTCCGCGCGCGAAGGCTCCTCACGGCCAACCTGGCGAACACCATCGAACTCTGCGAGCGGGCTAGGGTTGCGATGCTGGCTCAAGGCGGCGGCACGCTCTGCGTCTTCTCCTCCGTTGCGGGCGACCGCGGGCGCAAGCCGGTCGGCATCTACGGGGCCTCCAAAGCGGGCCTCTCGCACTACCTCGAGGCGCTCGACCACAAGTGGCGCGCGGCCGGTCTCGTCACCATCTGCGTCAAGCCCGGATTCGTGAAGACCGGCATGACGGCCGCGCTGAAGCCGCCACCCTTCGCAGGTGAGCCCGATGCGGTTGCGCGTCAGGTGAGCTCGGCCATCGACCGTGGTACGCCCCTCATCTACACACCCGCAATCTGGCAGCTGGTGATGATGGTCATCCAGCACCTGCCGCGGTTCGTGATGCGGCGCATCTCCTTCTGATTGCCTCGGCCGTTCGGCTGTGACAATCTGGCAGGCCGCTCCGTCTGAACCTGGCTGCCCATGACCTCTCCCGCCCCCGCAGAACCTATGCGCCGCGTCTTCCGCATGCCGGAGGATCTCGCCAACCAGATCGCCGCCGGCGAGGTTGTCGAGCGGCCTGCGAGCGCGCTCAAGGAGCTCATCGAGAACGCCATCGATGCCGGCGCCACCCACATCAAGGTCGAACTCGAGGAGGGAGGTCTCAGGCTCCTCCGCGTGACCGACGATGGCAGCGGCATGAGCGAGGCCGACGCGGTCGCCGCGATGGAGCGTCACGCTACCTCGAAACTGCGCTCCGCTGACGACCTCTTCCGTATCTCGACGCTTGGATTCCGAGGCGAAGCACTGCCCTCCATCGCCTCCGTCAGCCGCTTCGAGATGGTCACCAAACTCCATGGTGCGCTCGAAGGGATCCGCCTCCGCGTGGAGGGTGGCGGGCAGCCCGTGGTCGAGCCTGCAGGTTGCCCCGCCGGCACGCAGATGACCATCCGCGACCTCTTCTTCAACACCCCCGCCCGGCTGAAGTTCCTCAAGACGCGCGGCACCGAGGTCAAGCACTGCATCGAGGCTGTGCAGCACCTCGCGCTGGCCCGTCCCGAGGTGGGCTTCACGGTCGTCAGCGAGGGGCGCACCGTGCTCGACTGGCCCGCTGTAGCCGATCGCGCCGGTCGCATCTTCTCCTACTTCGGCCGCCCGGACTCCGACCAGATTCACCCCACCGAGGTGGCCGCGCTAGGCGCCGTCTCGGCCTCGGGGTTCATCGGAGAGCCGGGCCTCTCGCGCCGCACCTCTGCGCAGGTCATCACCTTCGTCAACGGGCGCTATGTGCGTGATCGCCTCCTCGCCTCCGCGGTGCGTGTGGCCTACCAGCACCTCGTCGATCGGGCCCGTTACCCCGTCGCTGTGCTCTACCTCGAACTGCCCTATGACGCCGTCGACGTGAACGCGCACCCGATGAAGACCGAGGTCCGTTTTCACCAGCCAGACGAGGCCTTCAGGGCCATCCGGCGCGCCGTCTCCAACACGCTCGCTGCCGCGCCTTGGGTGCGGCGCGCGCCCACGATTGGAACCACGCAACCGGCCACTCCGGCGCCGACCGGGCCTGTCGCCCAGCCGCTCGATTTTGCGCCGGCCCTCTCCAGCCTCTCGGCCTTTGATCTCGCTCCGCTGACCCACCAGCCCGCGCGCACCTACCGCCTCGACCGGGGCAGCGAGCGCGGCCTCTCCTTAGCGCCCGCGGTCGACCGCTCCGGCCCGCCTGCGCGCCCTGCAGACGCGGCCGACCACGCCCGCGGCTTCTTCTCAGCGCTCCACTACCTCGCCGCCTTCAAGGCCACCTACCTGCTCGCTGCCGATGGCGACGGCCTGGTCGTCGTTGATCAGCACGCGGCTCATGAGCGCATCACCTTCGAGGCACTCCGGCTCTCCTGGAAGCGCGATCGGCTCCCGCAGCAGCCCATGCTCATCCCCGCCATCCTCACCTTCAGCGCCGTGCAGTCCGCGGTGCTCGAAGCCCATCTCGATTTCTTCGAGGCACTCGGCTTCGAACTCGAGCCCTTCGGTGGAAACGACTTCGCGCTCAAGGCGGTCCCTGCCATCTTCCTCAAGGCTCGCCACCACAAACTGCTGCAGGATGCCATCGAGGAGCTCGCCGAGACGGGGCAGTCGGCCCGCGTGGAAGAGGCCTTCGAGGCCGTGCTCTCTCGCATGGCCTGCCATGGTAGCGTGCGCGCCGGCGACAACCTCTCGCACGACGAGGTGCGCCGCCTCTTCGCAGACCTCGACGCGGTCGACTTCGGTGCCAACTGCCCGCACGGACGCCCCGTCTGGTTCCGCATGACGCTGGCCGAACTCGAGACCCGATTCGGCCGCCGATGAGCGGCGAATCCCGCCCCGCCATCGTCGTCATCGCCGGCCCCACCGCAAGCGGAAAGTCGGGGCTCGCGATGGCCATCGCCGAGCAGCTCGGCGGCGAGGTCGTCAACGCCGACAGCGTGGCTGTCTATCGCGGCTTTGACATCGGCTCCGCGAAACCCTCGCTCGCCGATCGTGCCCGACTCCCGCACCACCTCGTCGATGCCCGCGATCCAATCGACACCTGGTCTGCGGCCGACTTTGTCCGCGACGCAGATGCTGCCATTGCAGCGATTTCCGCGCGGGGTCGCCTGCCCATCGTCGTGGGCGGCACGGGGCTCTACCTCCGCAGCCTGCTGCACGGGCTCGCCGCCGGGGGCGCAGCGCAGCCCGAACTTCGCGCCGCGCTCACCGCGGAGATCGAGGCCGTCGGCATCGAGACCCTCTACGCCCGCCTCCGCGAGCGCGACCCGGAGGCTGCTGCCGCCATGCACCACCGCGACACCATCCGCATCATCCGCGCGCTGGAAGTCATCGAGGTCACAGGCCGCAAGCGGAGCGAGCAGAACGCCGAGCATGGGTTGCAGGAGGAGCGCTACCGCCACCTGTCGCTTGTGGTCGCCGGCCCGCGCGACGAGCTCCACAGGCGCATCGGCCTGCGCACCCGGGCGATGGTCGAAGCCGGCCTTGTACAAGAGGTCCAGTCGCTGCTCGCCTCCGGCATTCCGACGACAGCGCAGCCCTTCGGCGCCATCGGTTACCGCCACGTCCTCGAACTCCTCGACGGCCGGCTCGCGGAGGCAGACTGGGTCGAGACGCTTGCCCGCGACACCCGCCACTTTGCCCGCCGACAGTTCACCTGGTTCCGCAAGCACCGGGACAGCCGTTGGCTCCCCTTCGACGGCGGTGGCGCAACGTCAGACATCGCAACGGCGGTGAAGGCGTGGTGGCAGGAGGGCGGCGTCGGCCCCGGCTTCGTAACCGAGCACGATGTGGTAGGCGGCCCGTCGCTTGCGGGTCGCGGGAGGCGCGGCTAACTCGCGGCTCTCTTCCGCGTTGCCTCAGGATTCATCATGTCAGCCTCCCAGACCGCCTCCCCCGACTGGATCTACAAGCTCGACCCCTACACGCCGGGCAAGCCGCCCGAAGAGGTCGAACGCGAACTCGGCATCACCGGTGTGATCAAGCTGGCGAGCAACGAGAACCCCTACGGCCCCTCGCCCGCAGCAATCGCAGCGATGGAGGCCGCAGCCCGTCGCGTCCATCTCTACCCCGATGCAGCCGGCTACGCCCTCCGGCAGGCCATCGCTTCCGCCTTCGCCGTGCCCGCCGAAGAGGTCCTCATCGGCAACGGCTCGGCCGAAATCATCAAGCAGCTCGTCGTCGCCTTCTGCTCCGCAGACGACCACGCCGTCATCTCCGAGTTCGCCTTTATCGCCTACAAAATCTCGCTCGACACCTTCGGCGTGCCGACCACGGTGGTGCCGAGCCTCAACTTCGGACACGACCTGCAGGCCATGGCCGCAGCCTGCACCGACAAGACCCGCCTCCTCTTCGTCGCCAACCCAAACAACCCCACCGGCACCCACCTCTCGCACGAAGCGCTCGAGACCTTTCTCCGCGCCGTCCCGGAACATGTGCTGGTGGTCCTCGACGAGGCCTACATCGAGTATCGCGCCGATGGCTCCGCGCCGACCGGGCTCGAACTCCGCGCCCTGCGCCACAACCTGGTAGTGACCCGCACCTTCTCCAAGGCC
>CAIQPA010000241.1 GCA_903873545.1 uncultured delta proteobacterium | reverse complement strand
TTTGAACTCCTCCCCCGCGGCGTGAGCGAACGGGTCACCTCCGACGACTATCAGGGCGACGAGAAACTCCGCCTTGTCTGCGACCATGTCGCAAGCCTCACCGACGAGGGTGCGCTCCGCCTCTACCGCCGCCTCTTCGAACCGGGCTCGCAGGGGCTGCTCGACTTCTTCGGGTGACCCTGAAGTCTCGCCCCTGTTGCAAGACAGACCTAAGAGTCTGCGAAGTGAGGTTAGGTGGCTGAGCGGCGGAGCCGCCACTTGTCTCTGAATCAACTCGGTGGCTAGAAGCGCGGCAACTGACGGCGGCGAAAGCCGCCCCAACCTGGTATCCCTCCATGACTCTGCCCGGCTGCTCCGCTCACCTTCTCGGCGCCTCGCTCCTGTTGCTCACTGTCGCAGCCTGCACCAGCGAAGAAACTGCAGCGGCCGACGCGGGTCGGCCGGACATCTTCGGTGCCGACACGGACGACACGGGCGGCTCGGCCGAAGATACGGCAGTGGACTCTGGCGCTGGTGACACAGAGACCGACACGGTGGCCGACACAGACCCGCCAGACACGGCGCTCGATACCACGACAGACACCGACCCGGGCGATACCGCTGCCGACACCGCCGTCGATACCACGCCCGACACCAGCGGTCCCCCCATCTGCGGAAACGGGACCCGCGAGGCCGGCGAGGCCTGCGATGACGGCAACCGTCTCGCCGGCGACGGCTGCTCGTTCAACTGCACGCTGGAGTGCGGCGCCGGCAACGACTCCGACTTCGATGGCGTCTGCAACGGCAGCGATGTCTGCCCCGGGTTCGACGACAACCTTGATGTCGACGCCAACGGCATCCCCGACGGCTGTGAAGGCTCCCAGGAGCTGTGCAGTGATCGCATCGATAACGATCTCGATGGCGCGACGGATTGTGCCGATACCGAATGCTCCTCGCTGCCAGTCTGTACCGCCGTTCCGGCGTCAGAAACCAACTGCGGCGACGGTATCGACAACGACCTGGACCGTTACGCCGACTGTCTGGATCTCGACTGCATCGGCGACCCCGCCTGCGGCCCCGCGGACGGCGCAGGCACCTGCGCCAGCCCCCGCGTCATCACCGGCCCCGGCATCTACGACGGCTCCACCATCGGCCTCTCCGATGCGGTGAGCCCCGGTTGCGCACTGGATCCCGACAGCCCCGATGAGGTCTTTACCTTTCGGCCGCCGAGCGCGGGGAACTGGTGCTTCTGGGTGACCGAGGGCAACTTCGACACGGTCATCAACATCCGTCGTGGCTGCACCAACGCCGGTGCGGAGGTCGCCTGCAACGATGACATTTCGCCCACCGCGCGCATTCTCTCGCGAACCGAGCCAAACCTCAACACGACGACCGACTACTTCGTCTTCGTCACCGGCTCCCGCCTCGAAGACTTTGGCGACTACCGCCTCTTTGTGCGTCCCGGCACCTGTCCGGCAACGCTCACCGAAACCTGTGCCAACAGCCTCGATGACGATGCCGACGGCCTGGTGGATTGCGACGACACGAGCTGCGCTACCGATGCCAACTGCGTCAGCCTTCCCGAGGTCTGTAACGACAGCCGCGACAACGATCGCGACGGCCTCACCGATTGCGCCGACACGGCGGATTGCGCGACGGATGTTGACTGCATCGTCCTTCCCGAGGTCTGTAACGACAGCCGCGACAACGACCGCGACGGCCTCACCGATTGTGCCGACACGGCCGACTGCGCGCTCGATGCGAACTGCATCGTCCTTCCCGAGGTCTGCGACGACTCCCTCGACAATGATCGCGACCGCGCCACCGACTGCGCCGACTCCGACTGCACCTCCTCGCCCCTCTGCGCAGAGGTCTGCGATGATGGCGTCGACAACAACCGGAATAGCCTCGTCGACTGCATCGACGCGCTCTGCACCGCCTCACCGCTCTG
This sequence comes from uncultured delta proteobacterium, assembly GCA_903873545.1. Lineage (GTDB taxonomy): Bacteria > Myxococcota_A > Bradymonadia > REDH01 > REDH01 > CAIWGR01. The sequence continues at coordinate 27,966 of CAIQPA010000241.1, read as the reverse complement.
TGACGAGGATTGTACGGACGCCGCAGACAACAACCGCGATGGTCTCGTAGATTGCCTCGACCCGCTCTGCTCCACCGCGCCCGCCTGCCTGCCACCCACCGACGGCACCTGCACCGCGCCCAACCTCATCACCGGCGCAGGTACCTACACAGGCGACACCACCGCGCAGGCCGACCAGGGCCGAACCGGCTGCTCGACCGGCGCAGGCGGCCTCGACGAGGTCTGGTCCGTAACCGTTCCGACCACCGGCAACTGGTGCTTCATCATCACCGAGGCCACCTTCGACACCACCGTCTACCTCACCAACACCTGCCTCTCGACGAGCAGCCTCATTACCTGCAACTCCAACGACGGCCCCTCCACCTGGTCGATGGCTCAGGCCTCGCTCACAGCCGGCCGGACTGTCTTTCTGTCGGTCGACGGCAACACCTCCAGCGCCTTCGGAACCTACCGGCTGCTGGTCCAGTCGGGCGCCTGCCCTGCTACCCTGCCCGAGTATTGCGACAACCGCGTGGATGACGACGCCGATGGCGCAATTGACTGCGCAGACAGCTCCTGCACGGGCAGCCCGGCTTGCGGTTCGCAGCCTGAGATCTGCGATGATACCTTCGACAACGACCTCGACGGTCTCGAGGACTGCTCCGACACCGACTGCGTCGATGCCCTCAATTGCATCCCCTTCCCCGAGGTCTGCACCGATGGTCGCGACAACGACCTAGACACCCTCGTTGACTGCTCCGACCCCGACTGCGCTGCACAGGTCGTCTGCATCGCCTCCCCCGAGGTCTGCAACGACGGCCGCGACAACGACCTCGATGGCGACATCGACTGCGACGATTCTCAATGCACCTCCACGGACTGCACCCCGACGGGCAACGGCAGCTGCTCCACGCCGACCGCTATCGGCAGCTTCGGAACCTTCACCGGCACGACCAGCTTCTCCAACCGCGAGGGCGGCTGCGGCGGTCTTGGCGAAGAAGAGGCCATCCGCTGGCGCGCGCCGCTGACGGGCAACATCTGCGTGCAGCTTGCCGGAAGCGCTACCTTCGACGCCGTCCTCTACGCCCGCACTGTCTGCACCTCGACCACCGATCTCGCCTGCAGCGACGACTACTCCGAGACCTCCTACGGCGCCCGCATCGACCTCGCTGTGACCAACGCAGCCTCCTACTTCCTCTTCGCCGACACCTATGGAGCTGGCGAAAGCGGTACCTGGAACCTCACCATCTCACGCGGCACCTGCGCGGAGGTCTACGGCTCCGAGGCCTCCTGCACCGACGGCCTCGACAACGATACCGATACCTTCGTCGACTGTGCCGACCCCGACTGCGCCACCGACCCGGCCTGTCCCTAGCGCCGAGCGGCCTGCCACTTGGCAATCCGGTCGGCTCTGTTACACTGCTCCCCCGTGGTTCGACACGGAGCGTCATTGGTGGAGCCTGCCATGAAGTTCACTGCCCCCGTCATCCTCTCCGCTTTGCTCCTCAACGCCTGCGCCGGCTCTGAGACTGTCGCCACCGGTCGCAACGAGGGCGAAAGTACGGAAGACACGAGCCGGCCTACCATCTCCGATGGCGATGTGACCGACTCCGGAACCTCGGGCTCGGGCGTTTCCGACACAGGTGCTGCCGACGACACCACGACCGGCACCGACACCACGCCTGGCACCGACACCACGACCGGCACCGACACCACGACCGGCACCGACACCACGACCGGCACCGACACCAGCACGGCCATCTGCGGTGACAGCGTCGTCGATGCAGGCGAGGAGTGCGACGACGGCAACCGTCGCGCAGGAGACGGCTGCTCCTTCAACTGCACCATCGAGTGCGGCGCGGGTAACGACAACGACTTCGACGGCGTCTGCAACGCGGACGACATCTGCGCCGGCTTTGACGATAACCTCGATCGCAACGGCAACGGCATCCCCGATGGCTGCGACGCCAGCACCGAGGTCTGCGACGATAACCTCGACAACGACCGCGACGGCGCCACCGACTGCATCGACACCGAGTGCGCCTCGCTTGCCATCTGCACCGCCGGCACAGGTACCGAGACCAACTGCTCGGATGGCCGCGACAACGACAGCGACTTCCTGATTGATTGCAACGACCCCGACTGCGACTTCGAGATCGCCTGCTTCGGCGGTGGCGGCGGCTTCGAGACCAGCTGCACCAACGGCGTCGACGACGACGGCGACTTCCTTACCGACTGCATCGACGACGACTGCGACTTCGACATCGCCTGCTTCGGCGGTGGCGGCTTCGAGACCAACTGCTCCAACGGTATCGACGACGATGGCGACTTCGACATCGACTGCATCGACTTCGACTGCGACTCCTCTGCTGCTTGCAGCGGCGGCGGCTCGTTCGGCCTCGAGACCAGCTGCAGCAACTTCTCCGACGACGACGCTGACGGCCTCACCGATTGCGACGATGGCGACTGCATCTTTGATGCAAGCTGCCCGCCTCCGGTCAATTCTCCCGGCGAGAACTGCGCCAACGGCGTCGATGACGATAGCGACGTTGCCATCGACTGTGATGATGCCGAATGTCAAACGGCTGCCAACTGCCTGCCGACGGGCTCTGCCGGTACCTGCGCCGACCCTTTCGCGCTCGGCGGCTTCGGCCACTACAATGTTCCGCCCTCGACGACCGACCGCCAAACCACGAGCTGCGGCCCCTTGGCTGGTAACGATCGGGTCATCGCCTTCACCTCGCCCGTCTCCGGTCCCATCTGCGTGACGGCGCTAGGTACCATCGATGACATCGCCATCGAGGTCCGCACCACCTGCAACCGAGACACTTCGGCGGTGGCCTGCGACGACGACAGCATCGGCCTCGATCCTGTCGTCGGATTCACCGCAGTCGCGGGAACCACCTATTACATCATCTACGACGCCTACTTCTCGGGCCTCGACGCTTGGGCCTTCTACAACTACCTCGGCCCCTGTCTCTGAGGCAGTCGGGCGAGGTCAGAGCCGCTTCGCTCTGACCGCCAGGAAGAGCGGGATCTCTGCGCGCGACCGGTTCTCTTCCGTAGAACGCGGACCGCTCGTGCTGCGGCGGTTGCTGGCCCACTCTTCGAGGCCATCCACCGCGAATCCGGCCCGTGCCAGAGCCGCGACATAGAACCCGAGCGGGCGGTGGAAGGTCTTCGTGACCACCGGCTTCGCGCCGCGCGCTACCTGGCCCGGGTTCATCACGATCTCGCTGCCGAACGGGGTGAGATAGCTCTCCACCGTCCGTAGCTGGACAGAACCCTGCGCGATGGAGTCGCGCCACATCCAACCGCTCTTCGCCGGCGCTCGAAAGGCAGGGTGGAGCATGACCAACAGCAGCGTACCGCCGGGCGCCACGCGGGCCGCCAGCTGTGCAAACATCCCGTCGATGGGATCGATGTTCATCACCGCCATGATGCAGAGCGCCGCGTCGAAGCTTCCGCCCACCTTGGCGTTCGTCAGCACCGACTCCAACGCCCGGGCGTCGCCCGTCACGAACCTGGCGCGGCGTCCCGCCTCGCCCCGCGTGCGCAGCCGCTGCTCTGCGGCCGCAATCAGCCCGGCTGCCGCATCCAGACCCACGACCTCGCAGCCTCGCTGCGCGAGCGCTTCGCTCACATATCCCTGACCGCAGGCGAGGTCGAAGACCCGCTTCGGAAGCGGCGTAGGCAGCATCCGTAACAGCCCCGGCAGGATGGTCTCCGAGAAGTGGTCGTGCTGACCTTCGCCCACCAATCCATCGTACCAGGTCGAGACGTGGTCCCAGCCCTTCGCCGCATCGTAGGAACCGGTCGGGGAGGGTGCTCCGGCAGGGCGTGGAGCGGGTCTCCGGTTCGGTTCGTTGCGGCGCGGCGGTCTCACGTCACAGGCTCCAGTCGGCAGAACTGCTCGTACTCGGTGAACCCTTTGAAGGTAGCATGATCGCCACACATCTTGCACCCCGGGTCGCGACGAATCTTGAGCTCGCGGAACTTCTGCTCCAGCGCGTCGTAGAGCATCAGGCGGCCCACAAGGGGTGAGCCCAGACCGAGCAGTAACTTGATGACCTCGGTGGCCTGCAGCAGCCCCATTGTCCCCGGCAGCACGCCAAGCACGCCGGCCTCCTGACACGACGGCGCGAACTCCGGCGGCGGCGGCTCGGGGTAGAGGCAGCGGTAGCACGGACCTACGCCCGGCTGGATGACCGTGATCTGCCCCTCAAAGCGGAAGACCGACCCCGTCACATTCGGCTTGCCGAGGTGCACGCAGGCATCGTTCACGAGGTAGCGCGTGGGGAAGTTGTCGCCGCCATCCACGATCACATCGTAGTCCGAGAAAATCTCGAGCACATTCTCGGCTGTCAGCCGCGTATTGTAGGCCTTCACCTTCACGTCGGGGTTGAGCTCCGCGATGGTCTTGGCAGCGCTCTCCACCTTGGGCATGCCGATGCGGCTCTCGTTGTGGATGATCTGCCGCTGCAGGTTGCTCCGGTCCACCACGTCGCTGTCGATGATGCCCAGCGTGCCAACGCCTGCCGCCGCAAGGTAGTAGGCCGACGGCGAGCCAAGTCCGCCCGCGCCAAGAAGCAGCACCTTGCTCTGCATCAGCTTGATCTGACCGGCCTCGCCCACCTCGGGCATCAGCAGGTGGCGGCTGTACCGCACCGACTGCTCCGCGCTCAGGGTGACCGGTACATCGAAGTCGAGGCCCGCCTGCTTCCAGGCCGCGAAGCCGCCAATCATCGAGGTCACATTTGTGTAGCCCAAGTCGCGGAGGCTCGCCGCGGCAAAGGCGGAACGGTTTCCGCCCGCGCAGTAGGCCACAATCGGTCGGGCCTTGTCGGCAATCCGGTCTTCGACCCGAAGCTCCAGAAGGCCACGCGGGATGAGCAACGCTCCCTTCACGTGGCCGTCCGCAGTCTCCGAGGGCTCCCGCACGTCGAGGAAGAGGCTCTCCCCGAGTTTGCCCTTGGACTCCTCGACGGTGACTTCGGTGATGGTGCTCTTGACCTTGGCGATCAGCGTTTTGAAATCAGACATGGCGTGGCTCCCAATGAGGCGATTCTTGACCAAACTAGTCGGGAACTTGCTGCCCGCAAGTCCCCCTCACCGCACCATTCTTCCGCCATCCACCCGCCAGATGCTCCCCGTCACGCCGGCGCTGCTCGGCGACAGAAGGAGCGCGGTGAGTCTTGCTACCTCATCTGGCGTCACCGCCCGCCCGGTGAGCGTCTGCGCCAGCACAGCGTCGGGGAGTTTCTCACCCCACGAGGCATCCCACGGGGTCGGCTCGACCGCGCCCAGCGCCAGGCCGTTCACCCGCGCACGGGGCGCAAACTCCAACGCCGCCGTGAGGGTCACGCTCTCCAGCGCAGCCTTGGCAGCCAGATAGGCGCTGCGACCTGCCCAGCCCCGATCGGCGCGGGCATCGAGCATCATTACAGCGCTCTGCAGGTTGCCAGCATCGTAGGCGGCGCGGAGCAGTTCAGACGCTGCGATGGGCCCGATCTCAAAGGCCTCAACCATCGCCGAACTGCTATCCCCGAGAGGGCCGGCGGGGTAGGGCGACGCACAGTGGACGAATCCCTCGGGTGCCTGCTCCCGGATCAGCTCGCAGAGCGCCGCGCGACCCTCGTCGGAGCGCAGGTCAGCCGTCACGACATCGCAACAGACCCCGGTCGACCGCTCCAGTTGTTGCGCGAGCTCGGAGGCTGGCCCGCCGGAGCGGAAGGCGTGAAGCAGCAGCGACCAACCCTCTTCGGCAAGCTGGCGTGCGATCGCGGCGCCAACACGCTGGCCTGCACCGGTGACGAGCGCCAGCGGTCGCGTCATGGTGCGCTCACCGTGTAGCTGTCTGTGACCACCCCTCGTTCGGTCACCCGCTCCACACGGATGCTGCCGTCGCCCGCAATGGTGATCGCAGAGGCGCCGTAGCTCGACGAGGCGACCAGCCGCTTCGACTCCTCATCGGGGTAGACCGCCAGTACCTCTGCGCGCGTATCGTTGATGTTGGTGAGGAGGGCACCGCCGCCTGCATCCACCACGTAGTGGATTCCATCTACGAGAAAACGTTCGTAGCCGTGGTTGTGGCCCGTGAGCACCAGCCGGACCTTGCTCGCGAGGAAGCGGGGGTGGAAGTAGTCGCGCACCGTGAAGTCGGGATTGCTCTTGCCGAAGGTGTAGACGGGCCGGTGGAAGACCACGATGACCGTGCGGATGGCGGGGTCGCCGTCAGCCGCGCGCAGCTCCTCCTCAAACCAGGCCATCTGCGTGGTCCCGGTGGGCCCGAAGTCGGCCTCGGAGTTCAGGAAGACGAACCGGGCGCTGCCGAAGGTAAAGGCGTGGTAGTCGACGGTGCCCGTTGGCTCGCCCTGGCCGCCGAAGAGCCGCTCGAAGTGGCTCTCGAACTCGCCGAAGGCCTCGTACTCGTGGTTGCCGATCGCATGGTGGGCGGCCATCGAGGCCATCACGCCGCCGAAGTAGGCGAAGTAGCCGTTCCAGGTGTCGACCGGGTTCTCGTAGTACTGGATGTCGCCGCCGTGCAGGAAGAGGTCGCCACCGAGCGCCGCGACAGCCGGCCCCACCTGTTCGCTGCCCGGCCACATGGTGTCGGCGACAAAGAGGACGCGGACCTCTTCGCCAGGGGCCGGTGGCGCACGGAAGGTGCCCGACGTGGTCTCGAACTGCGCCGCGGTTAACGTGTAGCTATACTGCAGCCCGGGCGTGAGGTCGGAGAGCGTGATGTCGTGCAGCGTCGACGGACCGGCCTTGTCCGGGTAGTCGGAGCGCAGGCCGCGCCGCGGCCAGTCCGGCGCGAGCTCCCGCGTCTCCTGCTCGGTGATACCGACCACCTCGGTCCCGTCCGGCGCACGCAGCGTCACCGTGAGCGGTGCATCGGTGTTGGTCTCGCAGCGAAGCCGCACCTGTGTTGCACCCGTTACCATGACCCAAGGACCCTTCATTCGGAGATGGGTGGCAGCCGGGCTGCCCGAACCGTCGCCGCTGCCTGAACCATCGCCGCTTCCGGAGCCGTCGCCGCTTCCCGAGCCGTCGCCGCTACCAGAGCCCGCTCCGGCGGTTGGGTCGTCGCTCTGCTCCACGCATCCAGCGAAAGGAACGAGACCTACAGAGAGGGCCGAGAGGATGAGCAGCCGGCGTCGCGTGAGTTGCATCGGTTTCCGTTGGTGAGAGACAACAGGCGAACTGCATCTGCGGCGTTGGCTTGTCAACGATGCGCGGGAGGTTCATCGGGATTTTGCGCTCCCGTCTCATCTCGTTCCCTTTTGCCTCTCGAAGGGTTATCCATCGCCCGCCTTCGATGTTCGACCCTAGGGGAATCATGACCACTGCAAACGCCGCCTACGAACAGCTCAACACCCGCTTCAAGAAGATCTCCGCCATTGGCGATGCCCGCGGCATCCTCGGCTGGGACATGCTCACCATCATGCCAAAAGGGGCTTCCGAGGCCCGCGGAGAGGCGGTCGCCACGCTCGACGCGATTTCGCACGAGGCCCTCACCGACCCCCGCGTCGGCGACTGGCTGAACGAGGCCGAGGGCAACCCGCCCGCCGACCCGGACCACCAGGTGAACCTGGCCGAGATGCGCCGGCTCTATGCCCACGCCTCCGCCGTCGAGCCCGCCCTGGTCGAGGCGCTCTCCCGCGCCGGCTCCCGCTGCTACCAGGTCTGGACCGAGGCCCGCCCGGAGAACCGTTTCGATCTCTTCGCGCCCGCGCTCACCGAGGTCTTGGGCCTTGTTCGACAGGTCGCCGCCGCCAAGTCGGAGGCCCTCGGACTGACCCCCTACGATGCCCTGATCGACCAGTTCGAGCCGAGCATGCGGGCGGCCCGCATCGCAGAGATCTTTGCGCCGCTGCGTGAGCAGCTGCCGCCGATGATCGGCAAGGTCATCGAGCGCCAGGCCGCGGAGCCTGCCCGTGAGCAGTCGTCCGGCCCCTTCCCCATCGACGCGCAGCGGGAGCTGGGCCTCGATGTCATGAAGCTGCTCGGTTTCGACTTTGACCGTGGCCGCCTCGATGTCAGCCCCCACCCCTTCTGCGGCGGCGCGACCGACGATGTCCGCATCACCACCCGCTACCGCGAAGACGACTTCGCCTCGGCCATGATGGGCGTTGCCCACGAGACCGGCCACGCACTCTACGAGCTCAACCGGCCTGCAGCCTGGCGCGGCCTCCCCGCCGGCACGGCGCGCGGCATGGCGGTGCACGAGTCGCAGTCGCTGTTCGTCGAGATGCAGCTCTTCCGCAGCAAGCCGCTGATGGAGAAGGTGGCACAGCTGGTCAACCAGCACCTCGGTCCGAACGGCAGCAAGGCTTGGACCGGCGACGATCTTTTCTCCCGTTTCACCCGCGTGAAGCGGAGCCTCATCCGTGTCGACGCCGACGAGGTCACCTACCCGCTGCATGTCATTCTCCGCTTCGAACTCGAGCAGGCGCTCATCGCCGGCACGCTCGAGGTGCGCGATCTTCCTGACGCATGGAATGATGGCATGGAGCGGCTGCTCGGCATCCGCCCCGACTCCGATCAGAACGGCTGCATGCAGGATGTGCACTGGACCGACGGCTCCTTCGGCTACTTCCCCTCCTACACGCTGGGCGCGATGATCGCGGCGCAGCTCGCAGAGGCGCTCCGCAGCCAGATGGCCGACTTTGACGGCCGGCTTGGCCGCGGGGAGCTGCAGGAGATCCGCGACTGGATGAAGGTGGCTGTGCACGAGAAGGGCTCGCTGCTGACCACCGACGCGCTGGTGAAGTCGGCCACGGGGGCTCCGCTGGGTGCCGACGCACTGCTCCGCCACCTCGGCCGGCGCTACCTCGGGTAGTCGAGCGGGCAGGCGCGGGAGGTTGACTTCGACCCTCTTTCTGCTAAAGGCTTCCCCTCCCTTATCCCCGGTTCGGGGGCCAAATGACGCCTTTGCAGGCGTGATCCCAAGAGACGCTCAGCGTCGGAGTTCACAGTGGCCAACAAGAAGCAGTCCGAGAAGCGCATCCTCCAGACCGAAGCCCGCACCGAGCGCAACCGCTACTGGCGGAGCACGATGCGTACGGCCGCCAAGAAGGTTCGCGCCGCCATCCAGGGTGGCGATGCCGCCGCCGCTGCCGAGCTCCTCAAGGTCGCCGTCAAGACGACCGGCAAGGTCGCCAGCAAGGGTGTTATCCATAAGAAGCAGGCCCAGCGCCGCATCTCGCGCCTCATGAAGGCCGTCGCAGCCATCGCCAAGTAGGCTCTGCTGCCGCAGCGCGACCAGGTCGCCCTGCACCCTACGCTTCGTTCTCCCCCGCGCGGCCTCTCTACCGGCTGCGGCAGAGATCGAAGATAAGGCTCTCCATCCAGACCGACTCATCGAGTCGCGAGGACTTCAACTTCGCATCGGTCTGCGCCACCCGCGAAAGCAGGTGACGCAGGCGGCGAACCGTGAAGCCGCGCGCGGTGCGCGACACCTCGGCGACCTTGAAGGGCGGTACACCGACAAGGCGCGCAGCCTCTCTTGCCGCCTCGCCGTCGGAGCCCACGTCGGAGAGACCGAGGAGCTGCCGCGCCTGCCGCGCCAGCATCGCATTGATGCCGATGGGGCTCTCGCCCTCTTCCATGAGCAGCCGCGCCGTGAGAAGGGCACCGGCAGCGTCGCGCCGCATGATCTGGTCCACCAGTTCGAAGACCGATCGCACCCGCACATCGGGCACCACTTCGCGCACATCGGCGCTGCGAACCTGCACCCGGTCGCCAGGCTTTGCGCCGACATAGAGGGCCACCCGCTCCAGTGTGTTGTCGAGCTGCTGGAGCGACCCTCCGATGGAGGCTGAGATCTCCGCCGCTACGTCGCGACCCACGGCCATCCCCTTGGCGGTGGCCCGCTTCTCGATCCAGCCCGCGAGCTCGTGCGAGGGCGGTGCCTCGAGCACCACGTGGCCTGCTCCAGCGGCGTCGATGAGCGCCTTGATGGGCTTGAGACGCTTGTCGAGGCTGTCGGCGCAGAGGACCAGCACGGTCGCCGGCTCGGGGTTATCGACGTAGGTCGCCAGCGCTGCCCAGTCGGCGGCCGAAAAGGCCTGCGCACGGCTCACGATGATCATGCGGCGCGTGGCAAACATGGGCAGCGTCTGTGCGGTGTTGCAGACCTCGCCACCCCGCACATCGCCCGCCGTCAGCCGCTCGAAGTTGAGGCTGTCGCGCCCCTCCGGAAAGACCGCGGCCTCGAGCCGCTGCAGCGCGAGGTCGCGCAGGTAGACCTCTTCGCCCTCGAGGATGAAGATGCCCGAGAAGGCCCCCTCCGCCGCGACCCGCCTGAAGAAGTTCCGGGTCCCGTCCACCTTCTCGGCGCTCTTGCCGTAGGCGCTGCTCGACTTCGCGCGTGTTGCCATCCCTGAACCTCTGCGTTGCCTTCCGACTATCGGGCAGTGCCGCCGATGCCAAGCATGAGTTGCGCCTGCGCTGCAGACTTGCCAGCGGATCTCGCTCTGTTAGAAACGGCGCACTGCGTCGATCCCTCCTCTGCCCCAGCGCTGCCATGTCTCACGTCTACATCGAGAAGATTTCTGCCCACGAAGACCAGACCGTCACGCTCAAGGGCTGGATCTACAACATCCGCTCGAGCGGCAAGATCCACTTCCTGCAGCTCCGCGACGGCACGGCCATCATCCAGTGCGTCATGGGCAAGAACGACGTCTCCGAGGAGGTCTTTGAGAGCGCCAAGCGGCTCACCCAGGAGAGCAGCGTCGAGGTCACGGGCGTTGTCCGCAAAGACACCCGCTCCGCGCTCGGCTACGAGCTCCATGCCACCGGCCTCAAGATCCTCCACATCTCGGAGGAGTACCCCATCACGCCGAAGGAGCATGGCACCGCCTTCCTGATGGACCATCGTCATCTCTGGATTCGCTCGCGCCGGCAGCATGCCATCCTGCGCATCCGCGCCGAGATCATCCGTGCGATTCGCGACTACCTCGACGACAACGACTTCCTGCTCGTCGACTCGCCCATCTTTACGCCGGCCGCCTGCGAGGGCACCAGCACCCTCTTCGAGACGGCCTACTTCAGCCAGAAGGCCTACCTCACGCAGTCCGGCCAGCTCTACAACGAGGCCAACGCGATGGCCTTCGGCAAGGTCTACTGCTTCGGCCCCACCTTCCGCGCCGAGAAGTCCAAGACCCGCCGCCACCTGACCGAGTTCTGGATGGTCGAGCCCGAGGTGGCCTTCCTCGAACTCGACGGTCTGATGGACCTCACCGAGTCGTTCGTGCGCTACATCGTCACCCGCGTGCTCCAGAACCGCCAGGCCGAGCTCAAGGAGATTGAGCGCGACACGACACAGCTCGAGAAGATCACGCAGCCCTTCCCGCGGCTCGACTACGGCGAGGCTGTGCGGCAGCTGCACGCGCTCGGCAGCGACATCGTCTACGGCGATGACTTTGGTGCCGACGACGAGACCATGCTGACCAAGCAGTACGAGACGCCCATCTTGGTCAACCGCTACCCGGCGGCAATCAAGGCCTTCTACATGAAGGGCGACCCGGCCGCGACCGACCGCGCCCTCTGCGTCGATATGCTCGCGCCCGAAGGTTACGGCGAGATCATCGGCGGTGGCCAGCGCGAAGACGACTTTGCGACGCTGCTCGCAGCCGTGCATGCTCATGGGCTGCCGCAGGAGTCGATGGACTGGTATCTCGACCTCCGCCGCTACGGTTCGGTCCCCCACGCCGGCTTTGGCCTTGGCGTGGAGCGCACGGTGGCTTGGATCTGCGGACTGCCCCATGTGCGTGAGACCATCCCCTACCCGCGCATGCTCGAGAAGCTGGTCCCCTAGGACCTCTTGGGGTCGTCGTCGGGCGAGGTGTCCGCCTCCTCCGCGGCAACCAGTTCGGAGGGCTGGACCTCAGTCCAGACTTCGGCAGATGCTACCTGTTCGTTTGGCTCTGCTGCCTGTTCGCCGGTCTGCGCGCGCAGGGTCAGGATGTCGGCTCGCATACGCTCTAGGACTGCGGCCTCGAGTTCGGCGGCTGAGGGCGGAGAGCTGAGCAGCTCCTGATCGCCGATGGCATCTTCGGTTCCATCGGACTCGAACAGCCGAATGCCCTGCGTGAAGCGGGCGGCTGAGCGCGGCAGGATGGGGATATCTTCGCCCTTGGCCCGTTTGCGGGCCCGGTAGCCCCAGCCCATGTAGAGCCCGTGCGCGAGCAGCGCAGTTGCCGCCAGCAGATCTGCCGCGACGCTGATGGCCAGCCAGGGGGCGGGCGGGTGTTGAATAAGCAGGAGTTCGCCAGCCGCAGGCAGGGAGTCTGAGGTCGCCACCCCGGGCGGAGCGCTATAGTCCTGCCGAACCCCCGACTGATCGCCGTGGTACCAGGCGAGAAAGAGCAGCATTCCGATCGTGAGGAGCATCGCTGCGAGCCGCCGCACCACCGTGCCCGTCCGCCAGGCGACGGAGTAGAGGAGGGCGAAGAACCAGGTGCAGCCGTAGAAGAAGATGCAGTTCCAGGGCGCACCACCTGTGCGCTGCCATTCCACCGCTGTCGCAATGCCAACCGCGACCACCGTCAGCACCGCAAACGGGTAGCCGACCCAGCGACCGGGAAAGCGCCCCGGAAGCGCCGTCGCGTAGCCGCCGGAAGACTCGCGAGCGAGCATGATCTGGAGGGTCTGGTGGTTGCGCACGGCTCGACCGAAGGGGAGAAGGATAGCGTTTCGGCGTTTGCCGAGCGGCACCGAAGTTGGCTAGTACGATGGCATCATGGCGACCACCGATCCGCTCATCGTTATCTACGCTGCCTACGCTACCATCTGGGGCGCGCTATGGGGCAGTTTCTTGAATGTGGTCATCTGGCGGCTGCCGCGCGGACAGAACCTCGCCCACCCGCCGAGCCGCTGCCCCAAGTGTGAGAAGGAGATCGCCTGGTACGACAATGTGCCCGTGGTGAGTTGGCTGCTGCTGCGGGGCAGCTGCCGCGGTTGTAAAAACCCCATCTCGGCCCGCTACCCCGCGGTGGAACTGGTGGGTGCCCTCCTCGGCTGGTCGCTCTGGTCGCTTGTTTCGTCGGTCGGCGGCCAGCCGCTTCAGGTGACCGCGATGGTCTTCCTCTTCCTCTTCTTTTTTGCCCTCGCGATGGTGGCGATCGCTTTCATCGATTTCGACCTGACGATCATCCCGCATAGCCTCACCTTCCCGATGATGGCCTGGGGCCTGCTGGGGGCGCTGGTGCGGCCCAAGGGTGACGGCTGGGAGCAGTTCTTTCCCGCGCCGGACCTGCTCACGGCGGCTATCGGACTGGTGGCTGGAGGCGGCGTGATCTACGCCGTCTTTGTTGGATACAAGTTGGCAACAGGGCGGGAGGGGCTCGGTGGCGGAGATGCCACCATGCTTGCGGCCATCGGCGCCAACCTGGGCTGGCCGAGCCTCATTTTCGTCCTCATGTTTGCGAGCCTGCAGGGGCTCCTCGCTGCGCTGGCGCTCGTGGGGTACGAGAAGTTCTCGGGGCGTTCGACCGACGGGCAGCCGGGCGGTCTGATGCGCGGCGCGCACCGCCCGGAGTTCTGGGACGACGAGGGGCGGCGCATCGTCCCCGGCAGTGAGGCGGGTGCCGATGCGCCCGTGCTGGAGGAGGCGGATAGCGACTTTCTGCGGCTCGCGCTCCCCTTTGGTCCCTTCCTCGCGCTGGCGGCGATTGAGTACATGTTCTGGGGCGAAGGGCTGCTGCGCTGGCTGACAGCCGGCGTCTACCCGTAACGCTAGGTGCGGGGTCTTCGCGCCAAACTGCTGCTCGCCGCCGCGCTGCTGATGCTGGTCTTGGTCGGGCTGGTGGCAGGGGTGACATTGCCATTGGTGCGTCGGAGTGCCGAGCAGCAGGCGGTGGCCGAAACGGCGCGCGTCGCGGCCACAATGGCCCGGCTCGTGGCAGATCGGCTCGATCTGCGGCTCGACCTGCGGCATCCCCAAAACCAGGCGGCTGCGATGGCGGTCATGGAGGTGGCATCGCTGGAATGGCGCGCCACCGCGGTGGTCTTCGCCTCGGTAGATGGCCGGACGGAGCTGACGCTGCCCGGCGGCTCGCTCTCCAAGGGTGATCAGGTGCGGCTGCTCCGCATCCGCCAGACGGGTGCGCGGGTTGCAGAACCAGATAGTGCGACAGACGGTCGCGAGGTGGTTGCCTGCGTCCCGGTCCTGGCGGGAGACCGCACCCTGCTCGGGGCGCTGCTCGTCCGGCGCCCCGCAGATGAGAGCGGCGCCGCGGCTATCACGGCCGCTGTGGCACTGCTCTACATTGTCATCGAGACACTGCTCGTAGGGCTGGTTGGCTATCTGCTCCTCACCCGCTCCGTGTTGCGTCCCATCTCGGCCCTCTCAGAGGCAGCGGGGCGGGTGGCCGCGGGCGACCTCGCCGTGCAGGTCGATGCCTCGCAGCGCGATGAGATGGGTGCGCTCGGCAAGGATTTCAACCTCATGGTCGCCCGCATCCGAAGCGATCAGCGCGCGTTGGATGAGCGGCTGCGCCAGCTCCAGTTGGCCAGCGAGGAGTTGGTCCGGAGCGAGCGGCTCTCCACGCTGGGGCAGCTGTCGGCCGGTGTCGCGCACGAGATCGGAAATCCGCTCGCGGCTGTTGTTGGGTTGGTAGAGTTGCTCCGCGACAGCGATGGCCTCAGCGCGGCAGAGCGGGCAGATGTAGGGCAGCGTGTGGAGCGTGAGCTCGATCGGATTCATGCGATCATCCAGACGCTGCTGGACTACGCGCGGGGCGGCGAGGTCAGGCGGGTGGAGCAGGACGTGGCGGTCCCCGTCGCCGCAGCGGTCTCGCTGCTCAGCCACCACCCGCGTGTCCGCCAGGTCCGGCTCCGTCTGATGGCGCCCGCGGAGCCCGTCTGCTTCGCGCTCGACGAGAGCCGGTTGGTGCAGGTGCTCTTGAACCTGGTCCTCAACGCCAGTGACGCCATGCAGGGTGAGGGGGAGGTAGAGGTCGCCTGGCAGGAGAGCCGGAGTGCCACGGGGGAGCGCTGGTGCAGCATCGCCGTTTCGGACCGCGGACCCGGTTGGGCCGAGGAGGTTCGCGGCCGTGCGACCCACCCCTTCGTGACGACGAAGGCGGCGGGCGCGGGTACGGGGCTCGGGCTATCCATCTGCGAGCGGATCGCGACGGAGCTCGGTGGCCGGTTGACGCTCGGCGACCGCGCCGGTGGCGGTGCGGAGGCAGCCATCTGGCTGCCGATGGAGGGTCAGCCGTCGCCGGTTTCGGGGTCGTCGGTCGCTTCTGCGAAGTAGGCGCGGATTTTGTAGAGCAGCGCCCGGTGCGAGATTTCGAGGAGCTTGGCGGCGGCCGTCCGGTTGCCTCCCGTCTGCTCGAGCGCGCGCTGGATCAGCAGCCGTTCGAGCTGTTCGGTCGCCCGCTTGATGGAGGGTTCATCGCTCGCGACCCAGACCGGGCCGCGAACGGCGGAGGAGACCAGCGCGTCGGGCAGATCGTCGACGCGGAGCTCATCCTCATCGCAGAGCAGGAGCGCTCGCTCGATGGCATGCTCCAGCTCGCGAACATTCCCGGGCCAGGCGTAGCCGTTGAGCTTCTGCATCGCCTCGGGCGCGATCGTCGGGGGCCTCCGACCCATGGCTGCAGCGAGCGAGGTGATGAAGTGCTCGAGCAGCAGCGGGATGTCTTCGCTCCGCTCACGCAGCGGCGGCAGATGCAGCGCCACGACGCTGAGTCGGTAGAAGAGGTCCTCGCGGAAGGAGCCCTCTGCCACGAGCTCGTCGAGCGGGCGGCGTGAGGCAGCGACGACGCGCACGTCGACAGCGCGGCTGTCGCTCTCGCCAAGTCGGCGCACCTCTCCCTCCTGCAGCAGCCGTAACAGTTTGACCTGCAGTGCCGGGGTGAGGTCGGAGACCTCGTCGAGGAAGAGGGTGCCGAGGTGGGCTGCCTCGAAGAGCCCGACCTTGGCGGTGCCTGCATCGGAGAAGGCGCCCTTGGCGTGGCCGAAGAGCTCCGACTCGGCGAGGGCCTCGGGAAGGGCGCCGCAGTTAAGCGCGATGAAGGGCTGCTGGCCGCGTCCTGAGGTGTCGTGAATGGCGCGTGCGACGAGCTCCTTTCCCGTGCCGCTCTCGCCAGAGATGAGGATGGTGCTTCGGAAGGGAGCGACGCGCCGAACCTGTTCAAAGATCTTTCGCATTGCGGGTGCGCGGGAGCGCAGCCCGCAAAAACTATCGGCGGAAACGGCGGCCGCGCGCAAGGTATCGACCTCGAGCTGGAGCCGCCGTCGCTCCTCGACCTTACGGAGGGCGAAGAGGAGTTCGGCTCTTCGGAAGGGCTTTGCGACGTAGTCGTGGGCGCCGGCTCGGATGGTCTCCATGGCGCCGTCGAGGTCGGCGTAGGCGCTCATCATAACGATGCCGGTGTTGCGTCCGAGGGGTCGCAGGGCGCGCAAAAGACCCATTCCATCGAGCCCTGGCATGTTGATGTCGCACAGGAGGAGGTCGAACGGGGTGGTCCGGAGTCGGTCGAGGGCGTCGGCACCATCCGCACAGAGGGTCACGCGGTAGCCCTCCCGTCGGAGCGTGAGTTCGAGCATGTGCCGAACATTCTCCTCGTCGTCTACGACCAAGATGCGGGCGTCAGGCATGGGCGCTGAGCCTGTGTGTGGCAGAAGAATGCGGGATGCGCATAGCAACCGAAAAGAGGGCCACTTTCTTGACACTCCGTTTTGCCCCCGTAAAGTCCAACCTCGGCCATATGGTCGGATTTTGGAGTCGAAGGATGGCTAAGGGAAAGAACCTTCTTGGCATCGACATTGGCGCGAGCAGCATCAAGGCGTGCCTGTTGAAGGAGACCAAGCGTGGGCTGCAGCTGCAGTCCTTCGATCAGGTGGAGATCCCCGCGGAGGCCATCGTCGAAGGAGCAGTCATGAACTCGGGCGCACTCGTGGATGCGGTTCGCGAGATCGTGGTGCGGAACAAGATAAAGACCAAGGAGTGCGCGCTGGCCGTGGCGGGCTACTCGGTCATCATCAAGAAGATCACGCTGCCGCTGATGACCCGCGAGGAGCTCGACGAGTCGATCCAGTGGGAGGCGGAGCAGTATATCCCGTTTGATATCAATGATGTCTACCTGGCGGTTGAGATCCTGGCCTCCCGCTCGGCGCAGGGGCAGATGGATGTCCTGCTGGTTGCAGCGAAGAAAGAGACGGTGAACGACTACACGGCAGTGGCACGCGACGCGGGGCTCGAGCCGGTGGTGATGGATGTGCAGGCCTGCTGTCTGCAGAACATGTACGAGGCGAGTTATGGCATCGAAGAGGGCAAGACGGTTGTCCTCATCGATGTTGGCGCAGCGGTCACGAACATCAACGTGCTTTCGGACGGCGTGACGACCTTCACGCGCGACATCGCGATGGCCGGTAATCTCTTTACGGAGGAGATCCAGCGTCAGCTGGGTATCACCTACGAAGAGGCCGAGGCCTACAAGCGGGGCGGCGTGGACGACGCGGGCGAGCTGGTGATCCCGGAAGAGGTCGAGCGTGTGTGCGAGCAGGTGGCGGAGGCCATCGCGGGCGAGGTGCAGCGTTCGTTGGACTTCTATGCGGCGACTGCGTCGGACTCCTTCTTTGCAGCTATCTACCTGGGTGGCGGAAGCGCGCGCATCCCTGCGCTGGGCATCATGATCCAGAACGCTTGCGGCGTGCCGGTGGAGCTCATCAATCCGTTCCAGAACATTCAGTACGACGCCAAGACCTTCACGGCGGAGTATCTTGAGCAGATTGCTCCGAGTGCCGGCGTGGCGTTCGGGCTCGCGCTTCGTAAGAACTAACGAGCCATGATCCAGATCAACCTACTCCCGATACGGCAGGCCAAGCAGCGTAAGTTTGGCAAGCAGCAGATCGTCTTCGCGGCGGTCTTCCTGCTGCTCGAAGTCACGGTGCTCTACTACGTGTATGCGGCGAAACAGGTGGAGTTGGAGGAGTTCGAGGCGACCGCTACGGGCGTGGATGCCGAGGTTGCCGCGCTCCAGAAAAACAACTCCGTGATCAAGGAGTTGAGCGACCAGCGTAAGAACCTGCAGGAACTGTCGAAGGTTCTCGAAGAGCTGGAGGCCAACCGGGCTGGCCCGGTGCAGGTGCTCGACGATCTCAAGGTGATGCTCAATCCGCCTGCCAACGACCTCGAAAAGGTGTCGCAGGATCGGCGCGGCTGGTCGACCGGTTGGGACCCTTCGCAGGTCTGGCTCGCCTCCTTCAAGGAGGAGGACGGAGAGCTGTCGATTGCGGGCTACGCCACGTCGAACGAAGATATCGCGGAGTTCAACGCTCGCCTGGCGAGCTCGGTCTACTTCAAGAAGGTCCGGCTGAACTTCACGGCCCTCGAGAAACTCGCGCAGGGTGGTCAGTCCTACGCCTTCAGCATCTCGGCACAAGTGAACTACGGACTGGCTGAAGAAGAGAAGCCTGCGGCCGCGCCGCCGGCTCCGAAGCCGAAGCCGCCTACCAAGGAGCCGGGTTAAGCCATGGGAGAGTTCCTCGAACAACTCGACCGGATACCGACGAGCCAGAAGATCCTGTTGCTCCTGCTGCTCTCAGCAGGCGTGGTCGTAGCCTTCTACCTGCTCGTCTACAGCGCACTGGAGGACTCCATCGCGCAGACCCAGCAGCGCATCTCGCAGACGCAGGACCAGCGCGCGGAGATGAAGGCGCAGTCCAGTGACATCAGCCGGCTCAAGTCGGAGATCAAGGGCCTCTGCGAGCGCCAGAGCACCTTCCTCGAGAAGCTTCCGCCACGGGCAGAGGTGGGCACGCTGCTGCAGTCCATTCACCAGCAGGCGCAGCTGGTGGGGCTGCAGATCGAGCGGTTTGAGAATGAGGACGAGGTCCCCTCCGCGAACTACACGACCATCCCGGTGAAGATGAACATTCGCGGGACCTACGATCAGATCGCCGACTTCTACTACTTCATCGGTCGGCAGCAGCGGATTGTGAATGTGAAGAACATCAGCCTCACCGCCGACAAGCCCGGTGGTAGTTCGTCCGGCGGGATGCTGGAGGGGATCGCTGCTGTTGCCAAGGGGGCCATCTCCGGCTCGTCGTCAGAGGCCAAGACGGACTCGGCGGTCGACGCTGCGACCTCGGCGGGCGGCGCACCTGCGCAGAACGCCAACCCGCGGGTGCCGCGGCTTGCCGTCTCGTTTGAGGTTCAGACCTACTTCGCCGATATCAGCACGCAGACGGGGGGCAAGGCATGCGCGAAAGCACAATAAACTCGCTCCGTCGGCTCGCGCTCCTCGCGCTGCTGCTCCCGCTCCTAGTCGGTTGCGGAGACGACGCGTCGAATGCGCCTCCAGAAGAGGCAGCAGCGGCGAAGCCCGCAGACAAGAAGGCCGACGCCAAGGCGGCTGCGCCTGCAGCCTCCAAGCTCATGAACGAAATCGATCGTCACGTCTTTACCGATCTGTCGCGGGATCCCTTCACGCCTCCGCAGAAGAAGGTGCTCCAGACGGCCGGCGCAAACAATATTGCCGACTGCGATCTCATCCGTGAGCCTCTCGGCGGGACCCCTGTGGAGCGGCTGTCGCTGATCGGGTTGGTCACGGGTACCGCGGCGCCGCGGGCCATGTTCAGGGCCTTCGGCGAGGGGCAGGGAATCATCGTGCGAGAAGGCGCAAAGATTGGCCCGCAATGCACGGCCGTTATCTCTGCCATCCGGGACAACGAGGTGGTCATCCTGCAAGACGGGGCGCTTCCCGGCGAGCAGATCGAGACCGTAATCGTCTTGACCGAGGAAGCGATCGACCAGGTTCAGATAGACGAGGACAAGTAATGACCTCCGTTGCAACCCATTTTGAAACCCGTCAGGTTCGGCGGCAGCCCCTTCGACCGTGCTGCCCAGAGGGGAGTGAATCATGAAGCGTATCCGCCAGACATCGGTTGTCGGTGCCTTGGCCTTGGCCCTCATTGCGGGTGCCTCGGTTCAAGCGGCTCTGTCAGACGAGCGGGTTGTCCGGGACATCCTCGTGGAGCAGTCGTCGAAGGAGACCGTCGTGCGCGTGGTTTCTGATGGCGCCATCCGTTACGCGGTTTCGGAGCATCAGTCCCCGCATCGGCTGTTGCTTGACCTTGCCGACGCCACCATCGTCGGGCCTTCGGGCTCGATCTCTGTGGACAACGGTCAGGTGGGCGACATCCTCTCGGTCTCGACCGACGAAGATGGCCGCCGTTCGTCGCGGGTTGCGCTGGAGCTCGCGGAGGGCTCGCGCTACCAGGTGAGCAGCCATGAGGGGACCGTGGAGATCCGGATCTCCGGCGAGCCGACCGATCGGCTCATGGCGCAGGCCGAGCCCGCCGAGACGACCGCCAGCGATGCTGCGCCGGCCGCCAACTCGGGTCCCGCCGCGAACGAGGTGGGCAATGTTGCCTACCAGCACGACGGCCATGTTGACCGCATCAAGGTGACCCTCCCTGAGGGCGCGACCTACCTCTCGCTCCCCTGGAACGACAACCGGGCTACGCTGCTGATCGAGAATGCGGCGCTTCCCGCTGAGCTCCAGCGCCAGCTCGACACCGCCAAGTTCAAGGGCACCGTCCGAGCCGTCTCTTCGTTCGTCGATCCGCAGGGCCGTGTGCGCATTGTGGCCGACCTTGTAGGTGCTGGCAGCGAGCTGATTCGCATGAGCGGTCGCGACCTTATCTGGGAGTTCACCCCCGCTCGGGTGGAAGAGAGCGAGCCGGAGAGGGCCCAGCTTCCGCCGGCGATAACCAGCGCCAAGGGTGAGGCGACGCTCCCCACTTCGGTGAGCGACAACCCCTACCAGCGCCGCCCGCGGATGAACCGCAAGCGGATCACCATCGACCTCCGCGATGCCGACATTCACAACATCCTCCGCCTCATCGCCGATGAGGGGAATGTGAACATTGTCACCAATCAGCTCGTCGCCGGCAGCGTGACGCTCCGCCTCCGGAGCGTGCCTCTCGACGAGGCGCTGGCCATCATCCTGCGCAGCAACGGGCTCGGCTGGGAGCAGCAGGGGAACATCATCCGTGTGGCGCCGATGACTGTCTTTGAAGCCGAGAGCAAGGCTCGGATTGACGCCTATGTGCAGAGCCAGGGGCTTGAGCCGCTTCAGGTTCGGCTCATTGCCGTCAACTACGCCGAGGCCGGCAAGTTGGGTGAGATCCTTGGCGGAGTGCTGAGCGCGCGCGGCAAGGTGAAGGTGGACGACCGCAAGAACGCCCTCATTGTGACCGATGTGCTGGCGAACCTCGACACGGCCGAAGCGCTCGTGCGCCAGCTCGACACGCAGACACCGCAGATCCTCATCGAGGCGCGGATCGTTGAGTCGAACGACCAGTTCAAGCGGGACCTGGGCATCCAGTGGGGCGGCGACTTCCTCGCCGATCCCTCCATTGGCAACGCCACCGGTCTGCTCTTCCCCTCGACGGTCGGCATCGCCGGCGGCGCCTCCTCGGGCGATACACCCACGGGCGGCGGTAGCTCGACCCCCAACTATGCCATCAACCTTCCGGCACCTGCCGGTCCAGGCAGCGGTGGCGCGGTCGGCTTCACCTTCGGCAGCCTCTCCGGCGCCTTCAACCTGAACCTCCGCCTGAGCGCCGCTGAGTCGCAAGGCTCCGTGAAGATCGTCTCCGCACCCCGAATCACCACGCTCGACAACGAGGAGGCGTCCATCACCAGCGGCGTCTCGATCCCCGTCAGCGTCGTCTCGGCCGCCGGCGCACAGACCGTCTTCTTCGACGCCTCGCTGACCCTCACGGTCACCCCCCGCGTTACCCCCGACGGCAACATCATCGTCGAGGTCAACGTGAACAAGAACGAGCCCGACTTTGAGAACACCGGTTCGCGCGGCGACCC
Source organism: uncultured delta proteobacterium (assembly GCA_903873545.1). Taxonomy (GTDB): domain Bacteria; phylum Myxococcota_A; class Bradymonadia; order REDH01; family REDH01; genus CAIWGR01. Next base: position 6,137 of record CAIQPA010000241.1, on the reverse strand, counting down.
CTCCATCATCCGGCGTGAGGCCAGCACCAAGCTGCTGATCCGCGATGGAGATACGACCGTCATCGGCGGCATCTTCCAGCGGAACACCGGCTCGTCGAATGTCCGTATCCCCTTCCTCGGTGCGCTGCCGCTCATCGGACCTCTCTTCCGTAACGCGTCGCATACCGACGTGCGCAACGAGCTGCTCGTCTTCCTGACGCCCCGCATCGTCAACCGCGACCTCTCCATCGATCGCGACGAGAACACGCCCGACATCCTGCCTCCGCAGGAATAGTGGCACCGCGCTGGCTCATCGTCGGCTCTACGGCGGCGGGCAAATCGACGGCTGGTCGAGCACTTGCTGCGCGCTGCGCGCTGCCCTTCAGCGACGCTGATCCGCTGCTTGAGAAGGAGCTCGGAATGGGGCTCCAGCAGGCCTACGAGCAGCTCGGTGAAGAGGCCGTTCGGTCGCATGAGGCTGCGCTGGTTACCCGTCTGCTTGCGGAACGGGATGGGGTCCTCGCGCTTGGTGGCGGCTCCTTCGCCTCGCCGGGTGTGCGGGCAGCCGCCAAGGAGCAGGGCTGGGTTGCCCTCTACCTGCGGCTGCAGCCCTCGGAGGCCGCAGCGCGCCTTGCGACCGACCCCGTCGCACGTCCCGGGTGTGACGGCCCCAATGCTACGCTCGCACTTCTCTCTCGCCGCTTCGCGGCCCGCGACGAGATCTATGCCACGGCCGATGTCGTGGTCGACTGCGACGGGCTGAGCCCTGTGCAGGTGGTCGACCGTGTGGCGGCTGCGTTTGGCGCCGAGCCGGCGCCACATCCCATCGCCTGGCTGGAGGGCGGCCCCTCTGCGTTGGCCGACATGATGCGTGAGGTGGTGCCATCTGGGCGGCTCCTGGTGGTGGCCGATCGAAAGCTCCAGGGCGCGGTCGAGGCAACGGTTTCGGAGCTTGCGGCGCGTGGGCGCGTGGCACGCGTCGTCTGGGTCGAGGGTGGCGAAGCGGCGAAGACCGTATCGGCGCTGAGCGGGATCTGGACGGAGGCCTTCGCTGGTCCGCTCGACCGCGGCGACACCGTGGTGACGGTCGGTGGCGGTGTGGTCTCAGACCTCGGCGGCTTTGCTGCTGCGACCCTCATGCGCGGGCTGCCAGTTGTACATGTGGCAACAACGCTGATGGGCATGGTCGACGCGGCGTTGGGCGGCAAGACGGGGGTGGACCTGCCGGCCGGCAAGAACCTGGTGGGTGCATTTCATATGCCGTCCGCGGTGATTCAGTGGGGGGCGAGCCTTGCCACGCTGCCCGACCGCGACTTTGCCTCTGGTCTCGCCGAAGTGGTGAAGTGTGCGTTGCTCTCGGGGGAGCGGGCACTCGCGCAGCTCGAGGCCGATGCGCCGGCGCTGTGCGAGCGGGAGGCAGCCGCAGTGGGTCGCGCCGTTGCCCTGGCGACGCAGACCAAGATGGCGCTGGTTGCCCGCGACCCGCAGGAGCGAGGCGATCGGGCGCTGCTGAACCTGGGCCATACGATCGGCCACGCGCTTGAAGCGGTGACCGGTTATGAGCGGTATCTGCATGGAGAGGCGGTGGCGATCGGGCTGGTGGCAGCGCTGCGGTTTGGCAGCGCGCTTGGCGAGACGGAGCCTGGCCTCGCAGCGCGGGTGGCAGCGCTGCTCACGCGGCTCGGTCTTCCGACGGAACTTCCCGATCTGCCTCCTGAAATTTGGAGAGAGGCGCTCAGTCGCGATAAGAAGCGAACCGACGATGCAGTGCGGTTCGTCCTGTGCCGCAGGGCCGGTCAATGTGCGTTGAAGATTGTGGAACTTGATCGCGTAGATGCGTGGATTCGGCGCTCACTTTCTGGCAGCATGGATGATGTTTGAAACTGGTTTGGAGGTTGAGATGCGAATCCTGCGCTCTGTGTGTCTGAGCTTTCTGGCGCTGCCGATGCTCGCTGCCTGCGCCGACGAAGCACCCGCGATTTTCGTGAGGTACAACGGCCTTCCGGACGACAACTGCGTGCCCGATCCGGGCGGTAACAGCTACAAGACCTCGGGAACGCTCGATCTGCTGATCGGCACCAGTTACATCCTGTACCCCGTGCTTCAGAACACCTTGGTCCCGTCGGAGTCTGTCTCGTTCGCACGGCCTGCTGGCGGTGGCGGCCTCAACGGCGCAAAGTCGGAGATGAACACCATCACCCTTACGCGGGCGGAGGTTACCCTCGACCTGCCTTCGACGCTTTCGGGCGTTGCCAAGAACCGCACCATCCCGCTCTCGGGCTCGGCGTTGCCGGGTGAAGAGTTTGCGCTCGACCTGACCGTCATTCCCTCCAACGTCGGCAGCAACCTGCAGCTCAACCCGGCCTTCGCGTCGGGTGACGCGGTCGAGATTGGCGTGCAGGTGAAGTTCTTCGGCGTGACCGTCTCGGACAACGAGGTAGAGTCGAACGTCTTCAACTTCCCCATCTCGCTCTGCCGGGGATGTGGCGTCGTCTATCCGCCCGAGGCCAACACGGCCGAGTCGGGCGTGCCCAACTGCTCGAACCTCGATGCCGTTTCGGACTCGTCTTCCTTTGCAGGCAACCGTTGCAACCTCGGCCAGGACCTCGACACCGACTGCCGCCTTGTCTGCAGCGATCCGAGCATCTTCTCGGGCCGCCCCGAAGACTTCGACCGGGCCTGCAACGGCGCGAACTAAGCGCCGCTTCCGGAGGCCCGCTTAGCTCTTGAGCACGAAGCCCTGGAGCAGCACACCGAGGTTGGTGTTGTCGGTGTTGGAGAGGATCTGCTCGGTCACGAAGGTGGCGACCCGGAGCGCGATCCGCTCCACCACGGCCTCCATCTTCGACTCCTCCGGCATGCGGCGCGATAGCACCGCCACCGCCTGATTGAACACGGTCTCGTCGGGCTTGCCGCTCGCGACGAGGCTGTCGAGCCAGGCAGTTGCCTCAGCAGGCGTCACGGGGCGCAGGCCGGCGCCGAGCTCGATGCTCTCGGCGACGAGGACGGTGGCGAGCAGGCTCCGGAAGCCGAGGAGCTCCACAGGGGTGCGGTTCTTCTCGATGTTGAAGAGCAGCTCGATGAGCTCAGCCCGCGTCCAGCGAAGCCGGCCCATGAACCAGAGTTCGAAGAAGGCGAGGTCGGCAAGCACCAGCGAGGCGGCCTCTACCTCGCGCATGGTGCGGAAGGGTGCAGCCTCCTGCACCGAGCGGAGCGGACGGTCGGAGAGGAGCCCCTCGAAGAGGTCGACCTCCTGCGCGCTGAGGAGCGACATGGGCTCGTCGGTGAGCGACATGTTGCCCCGCTCAAGCATCGTGCGGGCCTGGTAGGCGAGGCGTGTGGGGATGGCGTGGCCGGCGCGGTGCAGGTCGCGTACTGGCACGGTGAGGAGCGCCCGTGCCGCCTTCTCGGGGTCTTCGCCCGTGAGGAAGGCGAGGCCGAGTTCGATGCGGGCATCGGCCTGCTCCGCCGCCTTTCTGAGATGGGAGATATGGTTGGGTGAGCCGCCATCGGCGACCGAGACCCGCTGCAGGAGTGCGCCGTACTGGGCCACGATGCCGCGCGCGGCCGCATCGGGGAGCGAGCCGCTCTGCTTGCGGATCAGCTCTAGGGCTCCGCGTGTGACGCTGGCCTGCGTGCCGGCCGGTCCCACCTCATACCAGCGTGTCTCGAGGTCGAGGGCGGTGATGTCTCCAACGGGAGTCGGTACGAGCTCTCCGCCAGCATCGAGCTTGCGCCGCTGTGCTGCAGCCCAGGCCGGCAGATCGATGCGGGCATAGACGGCAGCAGCATCGTCGAGGCCGACGAAGCCGAGGTCTTCGAGCCGGGCGTTGCGGAAGCGGTAGCCCTCCTCCTCCATCTGGGCGCTGAGCTCCCAGCGGGCGGCTTCGAGCAGGCGGCGGCCGTAGTCGAGGTCGTAGGCATAGGCGCGGTCGAGGAGCATGCGGACGATGTCGGCCGGCTCTCCGTCGTCGGGCACCATGATGGCATAGGTTCCGTCGGGCGAGGTCAGCACGGGGGCGTCGACGCAGTCGAGGAGGTCGCGGTCCTCTTCCCAGAGAAAGACCTGCGCATGCTCCCGCATCCAGACGATGATGGGTTCGAGGTCGAGCTTGGCGAACCAGCGATGGAGGGACTCGTCGGGACAGCCCAGGAGGATCATCATCCAGTCTGCGAACCGCTTGTGCTCGAGCCGGTCGCGGTTCCATCCATCGAAGTCGATGAGCGCCTGGATCTGCTCTCCGGAGGCGAGCTCGATGAGCTCGATCGACTGGTCGAGTCCGGCCGTCTGGATGAGCGCGTGGAACTCGCGTGCGTCGAGCGCCTGCACGGCCTTCATGGGGCGGGACAGGTTGAGGAGCGCATCGATCTTGCGGGCCGCCGTCTTCGCGGTGGTCAGGTAGGTGATGCTGCGTGAGGGAGGCTGGAGCGCGTCTGACAAGCCGAGGCCGGGGCACAGGAGGGGTGGCGCGAATCGCGGCTTTGCAGCGTAGCAAGACCGTCTGCGATGCGGTAGGGGAGCGCTGCGCGGGCTCGGCTGCGCGCAGATGCACGGGACGCCATCAGTGAAGGAAACGACGGCGATTCGCGCCACCTACTTCCTCTACCTCGGGGCGATCGGGCTCATCGTCACCTATTGGCCGCTCTACTTTCGGTCCATCGGGATGTCGCCGGCAGAGATTGGGCTGGTCTTCAGTGGTCGTTCGGTCATCAGCGTGCTGATGCAGCCGGCCCTCGGCTATCTTGCGGTGAAGTATGGGCGGCCGACCGGCATCCTGCGGGTGACCCTCTGGCTGGGCGCACTGCTGTCGCTGTTGATGAATCTTTCGACGGGGCTTGTTGCGGTCTGCCTGCTGATGTGGCTCCAGGCCTTCCCGGAGGCCGGCACGGTGCCGATGCTCGATACGACGATCGTCGGTCGCTACGGCTCGGTGCGCTTCGGCTCGTTCCGACTCTGGGGCAGCCTAGGCTACGGCGTCGCGGTGGCGCTCTTTGGGTGGGCCGTCTCGGGCATGGAGGGGGGCGCGGCCGGTGAGATTGCCGTGGACTACACGCCGGTGCTCTACATGCTCGCCGCAATCTTCGTGTTTCGGGTCAGTGAGACGCCGCTGGCCGAGGCTGCCTCGTCGGTCGGCGGGCGACTCCCGCGGGGCGCGGACTGGTGGCTCTTCTTGCTCTCAGGCTGGTGCCACTGGGTGGCGGTGATGAGCTACAACCTCTTCCTGGCCATCTTCTGCATTGACCACGGCTTCTCGTCGGCTGTCCCGGGCTACGCAGTTGGTGTTGCGATCGTGGGCGAGGTAGCCGCGCTCGCACTTGCCCCGCGCCTGTTTGCCCGCCGCGGTGCCAGCGGCGTGGTCGCCTGGTCACTCCTGCTGAGCATCGTGCGCTGGATCGCGACGGCGATGGCTGTGTCGGCCTGGTGGCTGGTGCTCCTGCAGATCCTCCACTTTGCCGGCTTCGGGCTCTGGTATGCAGGGCTGTTGCGCGAACTCGACCACTACGCGGAGCAGACGCCTCGTCCGCTGTTGCAGAGCGTCTTTGCCTCTGTGGTGCTCGGCTGTGGCGGACTTGCCGCGGGGCTCATCGGTGGGAGTCTGGTGGGCTCCCATGGCTCTGCGTGGGCCTTCTGGCTGGCAGCGGTGGCCGATGTGTGCGCCTTGGGCGTCTGGCTGATGCGGGGCCGCTACTTCGGGCGGACGAGCGCTGCGACTACTGCGTGACGGTGGGGACGCCCGCGGTGATGCTGGTGCCAATAAACTCTTGGCACTGACGCTGCGCGGAGGCGTTGCGCTGCGCAACGAAGTGGCCGTCGAAGCCATCTGCGAGGTAGGGGATCATGAGGGCTGTGACCGGCACGCTGAGGCTCGACTGCTTGTTGCGCGAGACAGGGAAGGCCCTGGTGTCTGTGAAGTCGGCGAGGGTGTAGCCGGCGGGCGTCCCAACGGGCAGTCCGGCGGCTTCGGCGAAGGCCTTCATGCAGGGCTCGGGCGTGAAGCTGTCGCCTTGCCCGAGCGTCTGGAGCACATGGAGCGGGTTCCGTCCTTCCGGGATCCGGCGATAGAGAAGGGGCGCGAAGTTCACTGGGTCGACGGGGTCTGTGTACCACTGCAGGATGGAGAGAACGGGGTTGAGTTCGTTGACGCTGCTGGTGTTGG